>NZ_QWGO01000037.1:415-26240 GCF_003435535.1 Desulfotomaculum sp. OF05-3
AGCACTGGAAGATTATGAAAATAAGAAGTTTGTCGCAAGGGCAGAAAGCCTTACGGTAGGAGAACTTCTGGATATGTGGGCGGAAGAAGAACTGAAAGCCGGAACACTCAGCAATGGCACAGTGGAAAATTATCTTGGTGCAATCCGATGTATCAAAAAACACCCGATTGCAGACCGAAAGTTAAAAACAGTTACCGCTGAACATTTACAGAGTTTTCTCGACCTGCTTACATTCGGTGGCGAGTTTCCGGATGGAAAAGTGCGAAAAGGATATAGCAAAGATTATATCCATTCTTTTTCCGCAGTGTTACAGCAGTCATTCCGTTTTGCAGTATTTCCAAAACAGTTAATCAGTTTCAATCCAATGCAATATATCAAGCTGAAACGACAGGCAGAGGAAGTTGACCTCTTTTCTGATGATGAGGTAGAAGAAGGTACACAGCCGATTTCACATGAGGATTACGAGCGGCTTATCAAGTATCTGGAAAAGAAAAATCCACCTGCGATTCTGCCGATTCAGATCGCATATTATGCAGGACTTCGTATCGGGGAAACCTGTGGTCTTACATGGCAGGACATCAACTTTGAAGAACAATGCCTGACCATAAAACGCAGTATCCGTTATGACGGAACGAAGCATAAAAATGTGATTGGAACAACCAAGCGAAAGAAAGTAAGGATTGTTGATTTTGGAGATACACTGACTGAAATATTGAAAGCAGCAAGACGGGAACAACTGAAAAGCCGGATGCAGTACGGGGAACTTTACCACCGCAACTACTACAAAGAGGTGCATGTAAAAAACAGGGTGTATTATGAATACTATCACCTTGACGGAACGCAGGAAGTCCCGGCAGATTATAAAGAAATATCCTTTGTCTGCCTCAGACCGGATGGTAGTCTGGAACTGCCGAGTACACTCGGCATTGTATGCAGGTCAGTGTCAAAGAAGCTGGAAGGATTTGAAGATTTTCACTTTCACCAGTTACGGCACACCTACACCAGCAACCTGCTCTCGAATGGGGCGGCTCCGAAAGATGTACAGGAACTGTTAGGACATTCTGACGTAAGTACCACAATGAATATTTACGCTCACTCAACAAGAAAAGCAAAACGGGATTCCGCAAGACTTCTTGATAAAGTAGCGAGCAATGCTTAAATACAGAGAACTTGCCACTGGCAACTTCTCTTGCATACTTTGGCATAAAATTTCCCTTATTTCCCTTGCGGATTCCTCACAAGGGCAAAAATAAGGGAAAATACATATCATTTCACTATCTAAGGGGCTGGAAAGCCTGTAAAATAAGGAAAGTTCAGGAAATCTCTCCACAAATTCCGATTTGCCTCGCTGTTCTTACCTCCTATTTTACCAGATATCACCTACAGATTCCATAGCTTCATAGCTCAAAATAGTTCATTCACAAACCATTTAGCTATGTAAAAGGGACGGCTTCTCAGCCGCCCCACAAGTCAACACTGCCTTAATCAGACAGGTTCATCGTCCGATTCTGCTTCGTAGTCCTCGTTGACATCCACTTCTTCGTCCTCGTCACCAGCATCCTCCGGCAGCTGGAGTGCCTCTTCATGTAATTCAGCGTAATAATCTGTGGCGATTCTTCCATCCGCTCAGAGAAAAAACGGTCACGAGGGACGAAGCTCGCTGATTCCTGTGTAGAGCCGGAAAAAACGCATTATATCACAACACCGACCTCAAAAACAGGCTGACCGCCCCATACGGAGAGGAACGCCGCAGGGCGGCAAGCGAAGCGGCGAAAAACGAATAAAAGGGTTTTAGGGCTTCGTTGATTGTTGCGTTGGCAACTCCACCGCAATGGTAGTGCCCTTCTCCGAACTTTTCTCCACCCAAACGGAGCCGCCGTGGAGGTCGGCGATCTCCCATACCAGTGAGAGCCCCAGTCCTGCGCCACCGTATTCCCGGCTGCGAGACTTGTCCACCCGGAAGAAGGGCTGGAAGATACTGCGCTGATACACCTCCGGGATGCCGCAGCCGGTGTCGGAGACGCAGAGCAGGAGCTTTTCCAACTCCTGAGTGACAGAAACCCGTACCGAGCCGCCCGGCCGGTTGTACTTGACAGCATTCTCCGTCAGGTTGAAGATCAGCCGGTAAATCAGTGCATCGCTGCCGGTCATAATGCCGTCGCCCTCCGCCGTCAGCGTGACGCCGAGCTTATCTGAGAGCGGCGCAAGATCTGTGAAGATCTCCTCGATCATGGGAGCGAGCTGGATCCGCTCGTTCCGCTCCACCTGCCGCAGATTGCTCATCTCCAGCAGTGTCCTGGTCAACTGTATCAGCCGTTCCGTCTGCTCACGCAAAAGCGTGAGGAACTCCGCCGTCTCCGGTCGCACATCAGGATGCTCCGCGGAAAACAGCTCCAACTGCGCCTGCATTAGTGCCAGTGGCGTGCGCAGCTCGTGAGCGGCGTTTCCGGTGAACTGCCGCTGGGCGGAAAAGGCGTTGTTCAGCCGCTCCAGCATCTGGTTGAACGAGCGGCTCAGCTGCCGGAACTCCGAAATAGCGTCTTCATCGATCCTCATATCAGCAAGATTGTTCAGCTGCACCTGCTCCACCTGCGAGGTAAAGCTGCGCAGGGGCTTGAGAGCGCGTCCGCTGACGAAATAGGCGAGGATGCCGCTGAGCAGCGTTACCGCCGCCGTGATGTACCAGTTGGTGGTGCGGAAGCGCCCCTGCACCCCATCAACGACGATGGTCAACTCCTCGTTGGGCGCTATGAGCTGCGGGTCAAAGCTCGCCGCTCCGCCATCATTCAGGATCACCGTGCCGCCGCCTTGTAAGCTGTCCGCAATGGTGTCCATATAGTACACACCGGAGGTGCACAGCAGCAAATTCATGGCCACGCAGGTGATGCCGATGAGCAGGACGGTCATCAGCGTGATGCGCCACTGCAAAGAAAGACGCTTCATGCTTCCTCGCCTCCCATCAGATAGCCCTCGCCGATGCGGTTGCGGATGGGGTCATAGCCCAGCACGGCGCGGAGCTTTTTGCGCAGGGCGGAGATGTGGACGCGAATGGAATTGCTGAAGCTGTCCACGCTGTTGTCCCAAACGTGATCCATCAGCTCCTCCTGACTTACTGGCCTTCCTTGATGCACCATCAGGTATTCCAGGATTCCCGTTTCCTTCCGGGCGAGCGTCAGCATCTGCCCGTTGACGGCGGCGGTACGGGAGCGGGTGTCAAAGGTCAGGCCTCCGCAGCTTAGCAGCACATCCTGCTGGGTGAACTGCCGCAATGTCAGGCTGCGGATGCGGGCCTCCAGCTCGGCGAGGTGAAAGGGCTTTGCGAGATAGTCGTTCGCCCCGGCATCCAGCCCCTGCACCTTGTCCTCCACTTCGCTGCGGGCGGAGAGGATCAGCACCCGCGTCTCCCGGTCGGTCTGCCGCAGGGTGCGCAGCACCGTCATGCCGTCCTTTTTCGGCAGATTCAGATCAAGAAGCACCAGATCGTATCGTTCCACGCCCAGAAGCGCCAGCGCCTTTTCGCCGTCATAGCAGTAGTCCACGCTGTAGGCCAGCCGCCGCAGGCTGCGAACGATGGTCTCGCACAGGGCGCGTTCATCTTCAATTACTAAAAGGTGCATAAGAGCCCTCCTTTTTATTTCTTCATTTTTGTGTTGCTTTCATTATAGCAAAAACAGATAAGGTTTGCGTTAAGTTTTCGTTCTTAACATAGACTTTAACTCTCCTGCGCTATGATGGGGGCAGAAAATCGGAAAGGGTGATGAAAAATGAGCTGTAGGAAAAAGGCAGCGGCGCAGATCGTGCTGCTGATGGCCGGAGCCGCCATGCTGTGCTTCGGTGTCTGGCGGGACGAGGCGGCGACAGTGCTGAGCAAAGCAATCAAATTATGTCTGGAGTGTGTGGGAATTGGGTAAAAAGTTTTCAGGCGTTTCACAGACCATGTCCCGCTTCCGGGGCTGGATTCAGGCGGGGGCGACGCTGCTGACCAACCTGCACCTGCCGAACTTTCTCAAGGGCGGACTGTATCAGGGGGCGGGGAAGACCGTCTGCGTGCCGGGGCTGAACTGCTACTCCTGTCCGGCGGCGTCCGGGGCCTGCCCCATTGGGGCGTTTCAGGCGGTGGTGGGGTCTTCCAGGTTCAGCTTCTCCTACTATATCACAGGCTTTCTCATTCTGCTGGGCGTGCTGCTGGGGCGCTTTATCTGCGGCTTTCTATGCCCCTTCGGCTGGTTTCAGGAGCTGCTGCACAAAATCCCCACTAAGAAGCTTTCTACAAAGAGGCTGAAGCCGCTGACATACCTGAAATACGCTGTCCTGCTGGTGATGGTTTTCCTGCTACCGGCGTTCCTTGTGAACGATGTTGGCATGGGTGACCCGTTCTTCTGCAAATACCTCTGCCCCCAAGGCGTGCTGGAGGGAGCCATCCCGCTGTCCCTTGCCAATTCCGGCATCCGGGCAGCGCTGGGCAAGCTGTTTACATGGAAATTCAGCATCCTGCTGTCGGTGATTGCGCTGAGCGTACTGTTCTACCGACCGTTCTGCAAGTGGCTCTGCCCGCTGGGCGCGTTCTACGCGCTGTTCAACCGGGTGTCCCTCTTCCAGATGAAGGTGGATAAGAATAAGTGCGTTTCCTGCGGGAAATGCGCCAGAGCCTGCAAGATGGATGTGGATGTGACGAAAACGCCCAACCATACCGAGTGCATCCGCTGCGGAATGTGCATCCGCGCCTGTCCAACGAACGCCGTGTGCTTCCGCTACGGCTTCGGCAACGGGAAAGAAACAACAAAGAAAACAACAATGGAGGAATCAAAATGAACAGGAAGAGAATTTTTGCACTGGCTTTTGCCGTGCTGATGGTGCTGGCCCTGGCGGCCTGCGGCATGAAGAACAATGACAAGATGGGCGACATGAGCGGCAACGGCTCCGCCATGACTGGCGAGCCGAAAAACGCCGATGAGGCGCTCGCCCTGCACAAGGAGCTGCTGGAGCAGGAGAACGCGATCCTGTCGGAAAATTCCGAGCTGTGGGAAAAGGTCTTTACGGAGGCTGACAAGGGCATGGCCATGATCGAGGACGGGAAAAACTACGGCGACTTCCTGCTGGATACCGTCGAGGCTGCTAAAGAGCAGTTCACCGACAAGGAGTATGAGTGGCTGAAGGAGTCAGCCACGGAGATCAGCAATATTGAAAACAGGCTGACCGAGTTGGAAGATAAGTATCCCGAGATCATGCAGAAATCCATGGATGGCGCTATGAGTATGCCCGCGGGCAGCGACATGACCACGCCGCCTGATGACGGCAGCATGCAGAAGTTCCCCGTCTTTGAAGGCAAGGACCTGGATGGCAACACGGTGAAGAGCGACGAGCTGTTCTCCGCCAACGCCGTCACCGTGGTGAATTTCTGGTTCACCACCTGCAATCCCTGCGTAGGCGAGCTTTCCGAGCTGGATGCGCTGAACAAGGAACTGGCGGAGAAGGGCGGCTCCCTCATCGGCGTCAACACCTTCACGCTGGACGGCGACGAAACAGCAATTTCCGAGGCGAAGGATGTGCTTGCCAAGAAGGGCGCCACCTATCAGAATGTGTATTTTGACTCCGACGGTGAAGCGGGAAAGTTTACCTCCAACATCTTTGCCTATCCTACCACCTATGTGGTCGACCGCAGCGGCAATATCGTGGGTGAACCCATCGTAGGCGCCATCACGGAAAAGAAGCAGGCGGAAACGCTGCAAAAGCTCATCGACCAGGCTCTTGCCGCCGATATGAGCTGACAAACGAATTTATCTTCTCAGAAAGGAGGATACACCATGTATCGGAGAGTATTGCCGCTTCTGCTCACCGCGGTACTGCTGCTGAGCGGCTGCGCCGCCGGGCAGAAAAATATGCCGCAGAAAACGGACGAGAAGGAAATGACCGGACAGCCCTCTGATATGTCTGGTGAAGGAAGCATGTATATGGATACCACGGAAAATGTCATATATCTGGCGGGCGGCTGCTTCTGGGGCATGGAACAGCTGATGCAGTCCATCCCCGGCGTCATTGATGCCGAGAGCGGCTATGCCAACGGCACCTGCGAGGCGGATGCCGATTACAAGACCGTCTGCAAAGGGAACACCGGTTTCCGGGAGACCGTGCGGGTGGAGTATGACCCCGGACAGGTGAGTCTCGACGCCCTGCTGCTGGCCTACTTCTATGTGATCGACCCCACGGTGGAGAACCGGCAGGGCAACGACCGGGGCAGCCAGTATCAGACCGGTGTCTATTACACCAACGAAAGCGCGAAGGAAACGGTGGAGCGCATCGCGGAGATCGAGCGGGGACGCAGTGAAAAGTTCTTCGTGGAGATAGGTCCACTCAAGAACTATTACCCCGCCGAGGAGTACCACCAGAACTACCTCGAAAAGAACCCGAACGGCTACTGTCACATCCCTCGCGCGGAGATGGAGCTGTTTTCCCGGCTGCGCATCGATCCGGGCGACTATCAGAAGCCCGCGGCGGAATCCATCCGGGACAAGCTGACGGCGGAGCAGTACCGTGTTACGCAGGAGAGCGGCACAGAGCGCGCTTTCACAGGCGAGTTCTGGGATAAGTTTGAAAAGGGCATCTATGTGGATGTCGTCACCGGCGAGCCGCTCTTTTCCTCCACGGATAAATACGAGAGCGGCTGCGGCTGGCCGGCTTTCACAAAGCCCATTGAAGAGCCTGCCGTGGTGGAACTGGAGGACCTGAGCCACGGCATGCGCCGTACAGAGGTCAGAAGCCGTTCCGGAAATTCTCACCTTGGTCATGTGTTCACCGGCGATCCAGAGTCCCCCAATGGCGTGCGCTACTGCATCAACAGTGCGGCCCTGCGCTTTGTGCCTTACGCAAAGATGAAAGCAGAGGGTTACGGATATCTTCTGTATCTGTTCGAGGAATGAGTTCGCATAATACAATGATATAATAAGCAGCGTCCCAATCATTATGAACCGGGACGCTGTCGTTTATGCTCATGTCGGTTTAGTAAAGCGGACAGAAGCCTCCAAATGGGCTGAAAAAAAGGTTCTGACATTGAAGCACAGCTCCATGTCAGAACCCTTTTATTTCACAAATTATTTTTTGGGGTTGCGTCGCCCGGTGTTTTCCGAGCCACGCACTTCCTCATGGTAAAAGTAATCCACAATGACCGGGTGCCCAGGCTCTGCCCGACCGTAGGGCAGCTCGTTGTCCACGAAGGGACAGCTGTATTCTTTCGCCAGCCGTTCCGCTTGATCCTCCAAACCACGGAAGTAGCTTCTGTCTCTCTTGTTGTAGATAGCGTCGTACAGCGGAACCAAGTCAGGATATTTTTTACAAATATAGTCCATGATGTCTTTTTTGAATCCGCCTCGCAGGTTTAGATTTTCTAACCATATCAGGTCGCATTGGTTTCTGACCTGATGGAAGATAGCCTCAAAATCCGTGATACCGGGAAAAACCGGTGCGATAAAGCACACGGTGCGGATACCTGCGTCATAAACCTGCTTCATGGCATCCAGCCGCCGCTTGATGCTGACGGCATGGTCCATATCGTTTTTGAAATCCTCGTCCAGCGTATTGATCGACCAGGAAATCGTGACCTTTCCCAGTTCTTTCAGAAGGTCGATATCACGGATTACCAAGTCTGACTTGGTACAGATGAGAATTTCCGCCTCGCTGCCCCGAAGCTGCTCAAGAAGCTTTCGGGTGTTCTGAAACTGAGCCTCCTGGGGCAGATAGCCATCGGTCACAGAACCGATGACTATGCGCTGCCCTTTGTACTTTTGCGGATTTTTGATTGCCGGCCAATGCTTCACATCCAGGAATGTACCCCACGGTTCGGTGTGCCCGGTAAATCGCTTCATAAACGAGGCGTAGCAGTATTTGCAGCCATGGGTACAGCCCACATAAGGATTGACGGAATAGCCGCCCACCGGCAGGTTGGATTTTGTCATAATATTTTTGGTTTCTACATCCTGAATCAGAATGCTGCTATCTTTCACTTCCGCCATGTCTTCTGTTCCTCCAATACCCGGTAAAAAGCCGGGGGAAATTCTTGTACCATATGTGTTTCTCCCATGATAGGAAGTAGATCTTCCTTCATGAATACAGGGATGCCAAGCGCATGGGCCTGATGTGTCAGGTTCCACACCCATTCCGGTTTCGATATAGATTTGCCCTTCCTATATCCGGTCTCAGACCCAATGACGATCCACTCAATTCCGGTAAGATCCACCATACCAACATCATCAAACATAGGTTCAAAGGTCACATGATAGTGTCCGCCATGGATATGCTCCCGCAAAGTCCGGATACGGTTTTTCTCTTTACTGGAGGTAACAGTTACACCAAACCAAGCATTCTCTAAGGTAGTGGAAAACACAATATCCTCCGGTCGCTTGGTCAAAAACAGATATTGGTGCTGCGGATTTTCAGTCATCTTGGCAAATATCTGTTCCCGCCACTCTGGCTTCCAGTGGGAAAAATCGCTCATGCCGGTGAGCAGAAAATTCTGTGGGCGCTTTTTCTCCATCAGCCGCAGCTTATTGGGAAAAAACTCCGGCTTTTCAAAGTTATCGATCATGTGAAACCGGCGGACATTGTTTCTGGCATAGCAGTAGCTGCAACCAATAGTACAGCCGATCACCAGATTCATGTTCTGAATACAGTCTTTAATACAAACAGCCACCGCTAACGCCTCCTTTCCGTTTTGAGATTTAGCCTTCTACCGCAGGCGCAACTTTCCCGAAGCCGTTCCAGGCATACAGCCCCTTCTTGTCCTCATCGCCCAGGAACTTGTCCACCTGACAGATGTGCAGGATATGGTCGCCAACTTCCACCGACTGCTGCAGGGTGGCCACCATCGCCAGACGAGTATCCACCGGAATCTGGATGTCACTGCCCTCCACAGCCATCATCTCGATGTTGTTGGCGGCCACCTTGTCGGTCTTGGCACCGGTAGACGCTCCGCAGGCCATCACCGTCTGGGCAAGACTCTCGCCAGGAACGGTGACAATCACCTTTCCGGTCTCTCGTACCTGCTTACCGGTGTGGGACTGTTTTCCAGTGGCGAAGCCCACCATGGGTGGGTTGAAGGAGAGGTAAGACACAAAGCAAATGGGAGCCAGGTTCGTAGAACCGTCCTCCTTTTTAGAGCAGATCAGTGTCAGCGGATTGGGGGAGGTCAGAACAGTAGCCTCCATAATGTTCAGTTCTTTCATGTCATTCAGACCTTTCTAAGAAATTTCAGTCGTTGACTGCTCGGCCAACCAGTGATATATTTATTATACCTAATAGCAATTTTTGTTCAAGTACGCAAATTATTTGTACCTGGTATCAAAAAATATACTGCAAAAGACGAGGAAAGATCCAATCATGACTTATGAAGAATTCAAAGAAAAGGTTGGCAGTGTCATTCTAACCGATAATGGAAACTGCCCGGTCACGCCGGTGGTTCAAATGCTGCAGGGCAAATGGAAACTCCAAATTCTCTATGAACTATGCATCAAGTGTCCCATGCGGTTTGGGGAACTGAAAAAAGTTCTCAAGCCCATCACCAACACAGCTCTGACCAACGCCCTGAAGGAGCTGGAAGCAGATGAATTGATCCAGCGCATCCAATATAATGAAATGCCCCTACGGGTGGAATACTCCCTCACTGAGAAAGGACGGGATCTGTTGCCGGTCTTTTACGCCATTTCCCAATGGGGAATGAAATATATACCATGATTCTAACAATATTAATCTGCAAGATAATAGCCGGGAGGCATTGACAATTTGAGTCAACTTCCCGGCGTTTTATTTTCTGCATTTTCTACTGCTGCAAAGGATTCAGGAAGCAACCTGATTCATGAGAGTTGATAACTCCCACCGCCTGCAAATAGGCATAGATGATTACGGTCCCCACAAACTTCATGCCTCGCACGCCTCCCGGAGAGCAGGCAGCAGCTCATCCAGTCGCCCGTCCAGACCGAAGGACTTTTCTTTGATATTGTCCGTAATGTAGATCTCACCAAGATTGAGGGTCACATAAGTGGCGTTTGGCTCGCTGGCCACCAGGCGCATCATCGGGGCCTTGATCAGCTGATTGCGCCAGCCAATGCCCAGCTCCAAAACCACCAGTTTCTTCCCGTGGTAGATTTTCAGAAAGTTTTGGAACCGTGCCTGGGCAGCGGTATCCGGAATCATTCTCTGACCCGCACCCATGTGGATGTCCATGGGACCGCCGCACTTGGGACAGCGCGGCACCAATTCTGTAGGCACATGGCCGCCCTGTTCGGCAGCCGATAATTTTTCGGCCACCTCCAGACTAGGATAGAGGGTGTCGTGGCAGGGGCGGGCACACTGCATAGTAAACCAGTTGCCCTCAATCTCATAGATTTTCGTCGGATCGAAGCCACACAGTTCAAAGTGACCTTCTCCGTTTGATGTGACGACAAAGTAATCTTTTTCTCCCACAACGGCCTTCAAATCGTTCATCACCGGCGTAGGCTGGTACTGCCCGCAGTAATGATGGATGAGCCGGGCCCAGAAGGCCCATTTTTCCTCCTCGCTGGGCCATCCGGCCATCATGCCCTGCAAAATACACCCAAGGCCGTATTTCCGTTTAAAATCCCCAAACAGTCTTTCAAAGGCCGCATTGTCCGCAAACAAATGCAGTCCTTCGGTGATGGACAGTCCGTTACTGGCCCCGATCAAGATAGCGTCCGCTTCTCTGAATTTTTCCGCAATAGGGTTCCAATCAATCATATTCGTTCGCCCCTTTCTATTTTATGGTTGCTGCGATGGATCGCTCCTGCCGGAGGGCAGCTAGAGTTTCCGCCAAATCTCCTTGCAGATACAGGCTGCGTCCCCGCAGATGCTCTGGCCTATGAGATGACTCTTGATTAAGACATGCATAAAAGACGTTTTCGTTTTTGGCAGTAAGTTCCCAGAAGGGCAGTTTGATGATACTGGGCGTCATCTCACCCACGCCAAGTTCCAACAGCAGGACTTTTTTGTCGGACTGATCCATTATCCAGCGTCGCAGGAATCTATGGTAGCGGTGCAGACTATCCTGCCAGAAGGTTCCCTCCAGGAAGGTATCGTCTCGTACCCAGGGCACCAGCATCCGCCCGCAATCCGGGCAGCGGGGAACGTCCTCCTCCGGCAGGCGAACACCTGCCAAGTAACCAGTCAGTTCCTTCACTAGTTCGCGGTTTTCCCAAATATCATCCCGGCAGGGCTGGCTGCATTGGCAGTAGCTAAAGTCTCCCTGAAAGGCGCAAATTTGTTTCTGGGGAAATACTCGAAAAAACTGCTGATCCACATTGGTGGTCAGAACAAAAGCAGGTTTGTCCGCAACAAGCGCCTGCAGGTCCAGATAGGGCTGCCCCGTGGGGGCCTCCCACATGAAGCGGATATATTGACTGTAATATCCCCACTGTTCCCCATAGCTGGAAAAGCAATGGTAGAATCCAGCCAGTGGGGAGGTAAATCCATACTGTTCCCGAAAGGGAGCCAATGCCTCCGAAAGTGCCGGGGACCAATGGTAGTGGTCGTATCCAGCTGCGCTTGACAGGCCGGAGCCTCCTCCGATCACAACGGCATCTGCTTGATCAATACGCTCGGCAAGTTCCTGAAGCACCGCTTGGTTTCCAACCTTCATTGATCGTTATCTCCACTGCCCATGGTGTCCCGTGCATCCCGCAGCACTTGAGCAATGTCGGCCACAATGGTCATGCCCTTGTCCTCCAACTGCTTGGGCAGGAAGTCATACTTGTCGTTGACGCCGATATACCGGGCATGGGGGAAACTGAGGGTCAGGTTCCAGAAAGGCTCCTGGATAAACATGGGAGTCATTCGGCCAACGCCCAGTTCCAGAAACAGAATCTTACTGTCTTTGTGTTCCAGCACATAGCGAGAAATTTTTTCGTACTGTTCTTCGTATTTCTTTCCTTGCAGGAAATTTCCATATCCCCGCACCCAGGGGAATGCCTCACCGCCGCAGTGAGGGCACCGGGGAATGAGATCGATGGGAATCTTCGTGCCATCCCCCATAGCGGCCACCATATCAGCCACTGGCTTTACCGCATCCCAGGTGTCATCGGTGCAGCAGGCAGCACACTGGAAGAACCGGTGATCCCCCTGGATCTCTGCCACCTTCTCCTCCGGGTAGAGTTTGACAAACTGGGTATCCTGGTTGGTGGTGAGGATGAAGAAGTCCTTGCCTTTCAGCAAAGCGTCTAAATTCAGATAAGGATGACGCACAGGTGCGGTCTGGGTGGTGTGAAGGAATGTGGCGAGATACCCCCAATACTCTTCCCTTGTCTTCCAGGGATGCATCATCCCTGCAAAAGCACCTTTGAAGTGGTACTTCTCCGCAAAAGGCCGGAAGTATTTCCGGTAGGAGTCGTTGTCCTCGTAGTAAAAATCTCCGCCACCGGCAGCGGACAGACCGGAGGCCCCGCCCACTACCACACAGTCAGCTTCCTTTACCTCCTGTACCAAACGATGGATCTGTTCGCTATACGGCAGCGGCTTTTTGTCAGTCAGCTGATAAGGCGTACTGCCGGAAGCATAGATAGGATAGTGCCTGGAATAATTCATCTGGGTCTGCATGACCAAATCATCATAGAAGTTCATTGTCACCATTCCTTTCGAGTGGGTGTTATTTTTATTCTTACTTCAAATCATTTTAGCATCCTCTTGCGTTGCTGTCAATATGCTGTTATAATAAAAATAACATCAAAGAAAAAAGGAGATCAGTCCATGAAATATCCCACCCGCCTTAGCGATGCTGTTCATATTCTGGCTTTTATTGCTCTGTACCCAGACTGCGACCTGACCAGTAACAAGCTGGCAGAGAGCATTCAGACGAATCCTGCCTATGTGCGCCAGCTCATGTCCGCCCTGCGTAAAGGAGGGCTGCTGGTCAGTGTGAAGGGACATCCCCGACCCGCTCTGGCTCGTGATCCGGAGAAAATCACTCTGCTGGATGCCTATCGGGCAGTGGAGGGCAACAAGCCCCTGCTCCATCAGGACATCCACACCAATCCTGCCTGTGGCGTGGGTATAAATATCCAACTGGTGCTGCGGGATTTTTACTTGGACATTCAAAAAACAGCGGAACAAAGAATGCAAGAGATCACGCTGAAAGATGTGCTGGAACAATATCACATGAAGTTGGAAGGGATGCCCTTGCAGCGTTTATGACGGATCGACTTTCAGAAACGCTTCCATTTGGGACAAAAATTCTTCTGAACGGGAAATACAGAACCTCCTTGCGGGACTATACTGAGAACCGGAGAGACCTATATCCCGTATGGGTATTCCACTTTCCAGAGAAGGAGGTTTCAATATGCAGGAAAAGTACAATGTCACAGGCATGACTTGTGCGGCCTGCCAAGCTAGGGTACAAAAAAGCGTATCCAACCTGACCGGCGTGCAAGAGTGCAATGTCAATCTGTTAAAAAACAGTATAGACGATGTAACTGCTATGATTGCCGGACAGATTGGGCAGCTTCTTCCGATGGACGAGGAAACCATCAAGCAGTTTCAAACACTTGCAAAAAAGATGATGGAACAAGCGGAGGAATCAAATGATGATTAGAAAATATTTACCGCCGTTTGTTATGTGGCTCGTTTTTGAAGTGATTGCGGTGACATTATGGTTTGCGTTAGATAATATATTCTATCTTTTCAATTTCTCGTATATTGGCACTGCGATTGCTGTTGGATTGGTATTATATGGGAAGAAGAAAAAATATGCCCGGAATGTAGTACAATTTGCTGTTGGTCTGTATATGATTGTGTATCTGGGGTTTCTTTGTCGAGAAAATATGCAGATAGAGGGCTTCTGGTATTATCTTTTCCTCGGTGTATTTGAAGCCGCTACAATTCATTATGTTGTTGCAAAAATATTTGGTCCTTTGCTATTTGGGCGTGGGTGGTGTGGTTATGCTTGTTGGACAGCAATGGTTTTAGATTTGCTTCCGTTCAAGGAACCTTCCAGTCCACGCAAGCAATGGAGAATGATCCGCTATTTTGTTTTCGGAGCTTCTCTCGTATTTGTGAGTCTGCTCTTTATTCTTAAAGTCCCAAACAAAGAGGAAATTATATGGCGGAGCTTCATCATTGGAAATATTCTCTACTATGCCGTTGGAATTGCTATAGCCTACAAATGTAAAGATAACAGAGCTTTTTGCAAATATATTTGCCCAATTACAGTTTTTTTTGAAACCGATGAGTTATTTTTCGCTTTTTCGCATCAAAGTCGACAAGAAGAAATGTATTTCGTGCGGAAAGTGTGAAAAGATATGTCCAATGAATGTAGAAGTTCCATGCAATTCCCGAAATAAGAAAAACGCAACAGAATGTATTTTGTGCATGAAATGCGTGGAAGAATGTCCCCAAAATGCTTTGAAGCTATAACATAGCAAAGTCAGCCGAGCCAGTCAACGGTCAAGATGAACGGCGCAAAAATTGCGCCGCCGTTGACAGTACCACCCGCCTTTGCTGATGGGTAATCAAGGCGGGAAAGCCCTAAAATGGCTTCTCGATCATTTCAATTTTTGCGGTAGTGTGTCCACAAGTTCGGCGCAGGACGAGGGACGGGGGTTTTCATATACGCCCTGTTTGCTGACGAAACCAGCCCTGCGCTTGCGGCTCTACGCCACACAATCACAGCCCTGTTTTCCTGCTGCTTCAAATGTGCTTGTCCTTTCCTGTGGCAACCGCATTTTCGCAGCAACGCCGACAGGGCGTATCAAATGTGGGAACGGATGCCGCAGTGGATACTGTAACGACTGCTGCCGCAGACACTGCGGCAGGAACATGGGAGCTTGTGAGCATGACCTATAACGGTATGACTGTCGGCAAGGAGGATCTGGAAGAGATGGGAACTGCCATGACTCTGGATCTCCTGGAGGATGGTGTGCTGATGCTGGCAAATGCCGATACAGAGATGGTATTTGAACGGCCAGGAAGCGTAGCAGCTGTGACTGCACCGGATGAAGAAGAGGGTGAGCAAACAGCCTCCAGCACAGCAGCATCGGTAGAAGACAGATGGACAGTCGTTCCGCTGGCGTCTGCTCAGGAGCTGGTGCCTTATAGCTGTACAGAATTCAGTATGAATATTCCGGAAGGCTGGAGCGTGAAATCTTCTGCCATGTACACCGGTATGTTTCATGCAATTCATGTTTTTGATCCGGAGAATCCGGTAAATCAGATTTTCTTTATGCTAAAAATGGAACCATTATTTTCAGATGAAAATTCCCGGGCGATGATGGCGCTTTCCAGTGATTTGTTTGGAAAATGTCCCATTCTTACGAATGTATCGACACAGGGAGTCTTTGAAATATTCCCACAGTTTGCAGACGCAATGAATGCAACTGCTGACTATGCGGATATTCAGACACCGTACATTGCAGATTTTTCTGTGACAGAGAGCTTTGAAAGTACTCAGGGAATGAGCAGCGTTGCTATTTCCCCCTCCATTCTTCGGGCGGATTTTACACAGAATGGCACAACGGGAGAAGGAATGTTCACGGCGGATGTGGTTCCCTTTGCCATGGGCACGGGAATGGGATATTATTCTGTCTATAATCTGACAGTCCTCAGTGCAGAAAAGGGAAGCTTTCAGGACTGGCAGCCTACTTTGAATAAAGTTCTCAGCAGTCTTAATTATACGCCGGAGTTCCAGAGCTTTGCCATGTCCCAGAGCAATCAGGCGGCCTCTACCTCCCAGGCTCTCAGCCAGTCAGCCAGTGAGATGTCCGACAGCATCATGTCTTCCTGGGAAAACCGGAACCGGAGCCAGGATATCATGAGCCAGAAGCAGAGTGACGCTACCCTGGGTTACGAGCGCATCGTGGACACTGAAACTGGAAATATTTACAAAATTGACAACGGTTTCACCGACTGGTATGACGGCTCCCGTTACAAGTCCATCACTGATGATCAGTATACGGATTCGGTGGAAGCAGTGATTCACTGGAAGTAGGGTCATTGATTTTTTAAGGCATTTGCGGTATCATGGCATGGTATAGTTTGGGATAAATAAAAGGGGTAGAGAGGGATTAAGAAATGGAAAAAAGAAACGCAAAAGCCTTATTGCCTATCGCGGTGTTTGTGGTTTTATATCTGGGACTGGGGATTCTGTTTGAATATGGCCTGAATATCGAGATGGGATTTTACAAAATTCCTGTTGTGATTATATTTTTGCTTGCACTGCTTGTTGCATGTCTGCAAAACCGGAAATTAAGCCTGAATGATAAACTGAAAATAATGGGAGTTGGAATCAGCGATCCGAACATTATTACCATGATCATTATATTTATGCTGGCTGGAATTTTTGTGGGTGTTGTTGGAAGAACATCAGCAAACAGTGTGGCATATTTTATTCTGTCACTGATACCGCCTCAGTTCGCGGTTGTGGTGCTTTTTGTAGTAAGTTGTTTTGTATCACTTGCAATGGGGACTTCCGTAGGAACCATTACTTTAATTACCCCGATTGGAATAGCCGTGTCGCGAGCATCGGGGTTTGACCTGCCGCTTTGTATTGCGACAGTCATGGGTGGTGCAATGTTTGGGGATAATCTGTCCTTTATCTCTGATACGACAATTGCCGCGTGTAATGGACAGGGTTGTAAGATGACAGATAAATTTAAGGAAAATTTCTTCATTGCACTTCCGGCAGCAATTGTCAGTCTGGTGATTATTTACAATCTGTCTGTGAAAAATTACAGTGGCGGAGTTGTGCAGGAAGAATATCATCTGATACAGGCCATTCCTTATATACTGGTACTGGCGGGAGGCATTCTTGGCTTAAATGTGTTCCTGGTACTGATTACAGGAATCATAAGTGGCTCCATCATCATGATTGCGACAGGGATGATCGTGCCGACGGATTTGCTTGGAAATATGGGAGACGGGGCAGCAGGCATGTTTGAAACCAGCATGGTTGCCATTCTGGTAGCGTCTATCTGTGCACTGATCAAAGAATATGGTGGATTTGCTGCTCTGCTATATTGGATAAAAAAAGTGTTTAAAGGGAGAAAAGGCGGACTCCTTGGCATGGGTCTGTTGGTAGGTCTGATGGATATTGCAACGGCGAATAATACAGTCGCAATTGTTATGGCAAATCCAATTGCAAAAGAAATGTCAGGAAACTACGGAATCAGCAATAAGAAAGCAGCATCTATTCTGGATACATTTTCCTGTATCTTTCAGGGAATTCTTCCTTATGGAGCACAGATGCTGGTTGCCATCTCAGCGGCTTCCGGCCTGGGTGAGACAGTCAGTGCATTTGATATTCTGCCAAGGTTGTTTTACCCGTATATGTTGTTCATCAGTTCCCTTGTCTTTATTTCTTTTGAAAAAAATGCATAACTGGAAAAACAGATAGAAAAAGAAGGCGAAAGCAATATTCGGAGAATGTCATGCCCATGTAATCATGGACGGAATCAATTATAAAGCAGCAGTGGCACTTCATAAAGATGGTGTCTGCGAGGCAGCAGTCCGCGCCCATCTTAAGGAATGGAAAGACGCTGGAATAACCTTTGTGCGGGATTGAAATGGAGTTAGCAAAGGTCTCCTCCGATGCCGCAAGGTTCAAAAAAGACAGCTGGAAATGAATCGAGCTGTCAAAATAATTGAGGAAATCCACCAACCCTCAAAGATTGCCGTCTTATCTTCGTTTTGGGAAAGCTGATAGTTGATGTCCTGAAACTGGATGGTCTTTGTGTAGTGGCTGTCCGATACGCGGCAGGCTCAGATGGAGGGTTGCTGGTATAGCTATAAGTAATAGAATTTGACGCTACATAGGAATTATGGCTTTCTGTATTACTCGCCCATGTAGATACTCCTTCTGCTTTCGTCTGTAACTTTGATTTTTTGATTTTTATTTGTCCCACTGCCTCCATTGTTACAGTATATTGAGGCTCATCATTGCTATTAATCCCATCATAGTAGTAATTAAAAGTTGCAACGACAGGATCATCAATTCGAGCCTATTTAGCATTGACTTCTTTTACAGAACCATCTGCAGAAATACTTACCGTCCATGTATCCAGCAATATCCGATCATTGTTCGCCATACGAATATCAGCTGTATTTTTGTCATAAACACGAATTGTAGCCGTTTCAGAAGTATCAGCGTCACTTGCGAAACTCGATACACAATTTGCGCCTACCAGCAGACACACGGACATCAATAAACTCACTGCTCTTCTTAATTTCATAACATCTTCCTCCTTTTCCTTGGCACACCCTTTTTATTTTTAAGTAACGTGAATATCCGAACAATTCGTGATAACACAAAAATAAGTATAATTATTTGTATAATTAATCCACCAATCAATTCTTTTGCAGACCATTTGTATGCGATAAAAACAGCGGTACTTCCGTTGGCTCCACCTATTATAGTGGGAAGAATAAACTGAGGATAAATGATAACTATTGCTGAATATATGATAAGTGCAGAAATACCAAAAGCAATTATGGAATAAATAGTTAATTTTAAAATGTTTCCTTTTTTAAACTGTACATATTCATGTTCATAATTTGCTTCCAATTCTTCAACCAATTCTTGAGGAGTACCAATAGATGTTAGAACGGAATTTAGCTCCTCTCCATCATCTATCCTGCCGTAAATCTCTGACAATAATTCCGTTGTTATGCGTTTTTTCATTTTATGAGGTAGGTGCAACCCCTTATTAATTTCCTTAATGTAGCGTTTTAATTCATTCTTCATACTCATTATCCTCTAACAAAAAATCTTGTACTTTTGTAGAAAGTAAATTCCAAAACACTATTAGTTCTTTGAGTTCATCTTTTCCTTTCTGCGTTATAGAATAATATTTTTTGACCCTCATTTTATCATGTGGAATTTCCCATTCACTTATTACTAAACCATCTTCTTCTAGCTTATATAGAATCGGATACAATGTTCCTTCTTTAACTTTAAAAAAGCCTTTACTTTTTTGGGACATTTCCACTAATAGTTCGTATCCATACTTTTTTTCTTGTTGTAATAATTTAAGTATGAGAATTTTTAATATCCCTTTTTTTATTTGCTTAACATCGCTTTCTGTCAATTTCTATCTCCATAATATTTAGTATATCTAAATATATACCATAATAAGGCATTTCTGTCAAGGTATATCACATCAAAAGTCATAAATAACTATTCAGATAAATTTTCTACACTTTTTAAAGAAATTTTTATGTTGAAGCATAAAAACTGCTTCCCTTAGATGAATGTGACAATGCCACAGAACCATTTAAATACAGTACTGTGGCATCACAAGAATAAATTTAAACCTTGAATTTTTTTGAATTCTCTAATACTTACTAAATTTATTGTTACATTAAGTTCTTTTTGATGACACCCCAGATACCAAGACCAGCGCCCAGAGCGATAACGAGAGTCTGAAGAACGGTAATTGCCTGTTCAAAAAATGCCATATAGTTTGTTAGCCGGAATCTGATTAAAAAATAGGTTTGTCATGTTTCATAGGCATACAAAAGCCGGAACAATCTGCCGCCCGGTTTCCGGGGGCATGATTCCGGCTGTCCTCCTTTTTCATTATTTTTCTTGCGATTGTCCGCTTTGTACGCCAATGGCCTCAACTGAGGCAGTTGCGGCAAATAGATACGATCACTCCTTTCTCAGCGGAACCGTATTACACGCCCTCCGTGTCTACTTCATATACATCGCAGACCTCATCAGGCTTGAGTTTTAGTCTGGCAGACAAAAATGCTTCAATATCAAAGGTATTTCGCTTGTCTGCATCAGCTATGTATTTGAAATTAGGGTGTCTGGTAATGTCATACTTGTCTGAAAGAAACGGACGCACACCGCGCAACTGCAAGATGCACTTGCCGCCATCCATAACTGCCAGCTCGTCCTGGCTCATCAGCTCTTTGCCACAATGTCAAGTGATGAATTCAAAAAAGACAAGCACTATCCAAAGAAAAACTTCTTTTATGGTATCTGCCTATTTTGTTTTCGATAGTTTTAGCTGTGATACATTTAATTTAGGGTGCAAAAAAGCAGGAGACCTTTTCGGATCTCCTGCTTAGTAGAGCTGTGAATATTTAATTGTGGTTGGGTTGCCAGTTATGCAAACTGGAATTTATATAATTATTCCTCTAACTTTCCCCATTTTATAGGCTTTCCCGCCTGTCCATTAGTGAAATGATATGTAGTTTCCCTTATTTTTGCCCTTATGAGATAATTACAAGGGAAATAAGGGAATTTCTTTAATCATTGCCTACCACTTTATCAAGAAGCCTAACCGATTTTCGTTTAGCATCTCTTGTGGAGTGAGCATAGACATTCATTGTGGTACTGACATCTGAGTGTCCTAACAATTCCTGCACATCTTTTGGGGCTGCTCCATTTGCTAAAAGGTTGCTTGTATAGGTGTGACGTAACTGGTGGAAATGAAAGCCTTCAAATCCCTCTAATGTTTTTGCCACCTTTCTGCAAACAGTTCCCAAAGTAGTTGGAAGTTCCAGACAACCATCCGGTCTTAAACAGACGAAAGAAATTTCTTTATAATCTGCCGGGACTTCCTCTGTTCTGTCTAAGCAATAATATTCGTAGTACACTCTGTTTTTCTCTTTGACCTCTTTGTAGTAGTTCGTGTGATAAAGTTCTCCGTACTGCATTCGATTTTTTAACTGCTCTTTCCGGGTATTACGGAAAATCTCTACCAGCGTATCTCCAAAATCAACAATCCTCACTTTTTTCCGCTTGGTTGGTCCGATGATATATTTGCGCTTTGAACCATCATATCGGATGCTGCGTCTTATGGTAAGGCATTGTTCTTCCAGATTTACGTCCTGCCATGCCAAACCGCAGGCTTCTCCAATACGGAGTCCGGCATAATAGGCTATCTGGATTGGAAGTATTGCGGCTGGGTTCTTTTTTTGAAGATACGCAAGCAGTCTTTCATAATCTTCTCGTGAAATTGGTTGGATATTTCCGTCCATGTCCTCATCCGAAAACAAATCAACTTCGTCCGTCTGATACCGCAGTTTAATATACTGCATGGGATTGAACGTAATATACTGCTTTGGAAATACTGCAAAACGGAAGGACTGCTGCATGACTGCGGAAAAAGAATGGATGTAATCTTTGCTATACCCCTTTCTCTCTTTTCCATCGGGATGAACTCCCCCGAAGGAAAGCAAATCGAAGAAGGATTGCAAATGTTCAGAGGTTACATTTTTCAGTTTCCGTTCTGCCAATGGGTGTTTCTTAATATTTCGGATTGTTCCGAGGTAATTCTCCACCGTACCATTGCTGAGCGTACCTGTTTTTAATTCCTCCTCTGCCCACACATCCAGAAGTTGTCCGACTGTGAGATTTTCCGCTTTGGCAACAAATTTCTTTTTCTCATAATCATCCATTGCCTGACGGAGCAGCTTTTCAGTTCCACTTTTGCTTTCTGTTCCAACGCATTCTTTCTGAACAAGATTGCCGCTTGCGTCCTCTACATAGAAGCGGTAGTACCATTTCTTTCCTTTTTTTCTTACAGATCCTTTTGCCATAATCGTATGTCTCCTTTCGATATTAGACAATCGGAACTGATGAAATGCTTCGTGCGTGTAAGTATATCATAACTCCGGTTGTCTTACTATACCGATTCGGAATCTTCGTATAAGACTTCTGATAAAAGATTTGCAAGCCTTTGTTCTGCTGTTTTTTGTTTCTTGGAATAGAGCCTTACAATGTCTGCCATCTCATTAAAAGCATTGATGGTAGGAGTGATTTCCCTTAAGAACATAATCTCATTATATTCATCATTCGATTCAAACCCTATTGTTTTGGCAATATCCGTCTGACCAGCATTTCCCTTGAAGTTTTTGCAGGCGAACTGGAAGGAATCCAAAAACAGACCATATTGTTTTAACATCAGCAGTAATAAATCTTTTGAAAAAGCATCTTCTTCTTTGGTAAGGGCAAGCGGTAACTGTTCCAGAATATCTCCCATCGCATCACGAATCTGTAATTCTCTCTTATCCGTAATGTCGGTTTCATATTCATCTGTTTCCCCTTTGAGCCATTCCACGGATACATGGAGTGCTTCCGAAAGACCTTCCAGCACCATTTTTTTCGTATTGTCAATCGAACCATTCTCATAACGCAGGATTGTAGAAGCGGTAACACCCATCTTTTCTGCGACATAAGGCTGTGTCAGATTCAATTCCAGACGGCGCTGTTTTATTCTGCTGCCTATCAGCTTGCGTAGTTCTTTATCTTTCATGCTGACTGCCTCCTTTTTCGGTATGTATGAATTATAGCATTGTTTTTCTGAAATTGCAATATGCAATATAAAAATTATTTTTAATATTTCGTAACGCTTGACAAAAAGATTTGGAAAGGATATACTTACATCACAAGAATTGCATAATGCAATTTATAAGGAGGTGATTATATGACGCAAAGAAAAATTGCATTATCCATCGAAGAAGCTGCTGATTATACGGGAATCGGCAGAAATACCTTAAGACAGCTTGTAGAATGGAAGAAACTTCCAGTATTAAAGGTTGGTCGCAAAGTCCTGATTAAAACCGATATTCTGGAAATGTTTATGGAAGCGAATGAAGGTCGTGATTTGAGGGATAGAGGAAATGTAAAAGCCGTAACAAGAACTGCGGCAAATTAAAAAGGCGGCTTCCAAAGAAACCGCCAAAGGTTCTATCAGACCGAAGCCATGATATACCTACACGCAAGAAGATTATACCATGTGCTTCTTCTGATACGCAACCGAGAACTTATGTTTGCAAAAGAAAGGGGAATGTAATCATGGCAAAATCAACAAAAAGTTATGAAGAACGAATGCTTGAAATGGAAAAGAAGGAACAGGAAAGCCTTGAAAAGGCGAAAAGATATGCAACACAGAAGAAAGAACTTCTGAAACGAAAGAAAGCCGAAGAAAGTAAAAAACGAACCCATAGGCTCTGTCAGATTGGCGGTGCAGTGGAATCCGTTCTTGGTGCACCTATTGAGGAGGAAGACATCCCAAAGCTGATTGGTTTTCTGAAAAGGCAGGAAGCCAATGGGAAGTTTTTCTCAAAGGCAATGCAGAAAGAAGCCAATACCGATATGGAGGAAGTGTAATGGCGGAGGGGATGAGTTTTTCATTCCCTTCATTGCTTTTTCATGAAGGGCGCACTTATGGACAACCAGAGGTCGTCCCAATAAGTTTGCCACAAGTGGCAACCGGTCTGCGCTCACGCTTGCCGGGCTCGTTCCGTCGGCGGGGCTTTCAGCCAGACCTGCTCATGCCGCAGGAGGCACTCTTCGCCAGAGGGGCGCATTCCATGCAGACTGCTATGCGCAGGGCACTCTTACGCAGAGGGCGTTCCGGCAATGCTGCTTTTTCTAAAATTGAAAGCAATGTTGCCGGAAATCTATGCCGGATGTGCAGAAAGGAGGAATCCAGACATGGCGATTTTTCATTACACAATCAAAATAGTCGGACGAAGTAAAGGAAAATCTGTTATCTCCGCTTCTGCATATCTCAATGGGGATGTGATGAAAAACGAAGAAACCGGGAGTATCAGTTATTACACTTCTAAAAAAGAAGTGGTCTACACCAGTCTGATGATGTGCGAAAACGCACCTTCTGAATGGCAGATAGTACCAGAGGAAAATATAAAACGCTTTCAAAAGTCTGTCCGATACAAAAGGTCAGAAGATAAAGAAGCTGCTATAAAAAAATTTAAAATCACATTTCAAAAACAGAGGTTATGGAATGAGGTATTGAAGATTGAAAAAAGTGCGGATGCCCAACTTGGCAGGTCATTTGAATTTGCCCTTCCAAAAGAATGGAGCAGACAAGAACAGATTCAATATACAGCCGACTATATCCAAAAAACATTTGTGGATAAAGGAATGTGCGCTGATTGGAGTATCCACGACAAAGGGGATGGCAATCCTCATGTCCATCTGCTTCTGACTATGCGCCCTTTTAACCCGGATCATTCTTGGGGAAAGAAAGAAGTCAAGGATTGGGAATTTGTCAGAGATAAAAACGGAAATATCGTGATTGATGAATCCCATCCGAACTGGTGGCAGGATAAGAAAAACCCTGACCGTCATGGAATCCGTATCCCTGTATTAGACGAAAACGGAATCCAGAAGATTGGTGCAAGAAACCGCTTGCAATGGAAACGGGTGCTGACCGATGCTACTGGATGGAACAATCCAAAAAACTGTGAACTATGGCGGAGTGAATGGGCAAAGGTATGTAATGAACATCTGCCTTTGCAGAATCAGGTCGATCACCGTTCTTATGAAAAACAGGGAAAACTCCAGATTCCTACCATCCATGAAGGCGCTGACGCAAGAAAGATTGAACAAAAGTTTCTTGCCGGGCAGGAAATAAAAGGTTCGTGGAAAGTAGCGGAAAATCAAATCATAAAACAACAAAACACGTTATTGCAAAAGATACTGGACACCTTTGGGAAAGTATCGGGTGCATTATCATTATGGAAGGAGCGATTAAATGACATTAGAAGAAAGCCGGGAAATTATACCCTTAATGGAATCCATGATTGGGCAAATCGAAGAACAGCAGACCTTAATGGCAGAAATGATTCTGGAAATGCAGAACCGGGACACCCAACTCTCTCTTATGCAGGAACAGAATCAGAAATTGCAAAAATTAAACAGCGAGTTATCCGGGCTGCTCAACATTTTGCCAAATACCGAGGAACTGCTTTCCAAGATGGAAGAACAGAAAACGAAGATAGAACTTTTGGAAAACGAAAATCAGCAATGGCAGAAATTGGCACAGAAGCTGAACAGCGAAAACAGTTTATTACTGAAACAGAACACCGAATTGCTGAACTGGAACAGCAGATAGAGAAAGGACGTGATATAGATGAACGAATCCAGAGAATTAAAGAACGCCGAACAGTTGGAAGAGCTTCTGCTCCTGACCGAGGAGATACAAGAAGAACTGGAACAGAAAGACCAGCTTATCGTGGAACTGAAGACGCAGCTCAACGAATCTCTGATCTTGAACGAGAAATTAAACAAAGAGAACAGAGCCGGGAATATTCAAGCATTAAAGAACGACTTGAAGCTGGCAGACAGAGCATTGCGGAACGAGAAAGAGAAGCTGCGAAGCGCAAACGTCATGATCGGGGAATATCAAAATAAAATACGCTGTTTAACACAACAACGGGATTATGCCCGGACACATCAGAAAATCGTAGAGATACCGGTAGAAAAGCCGGTACTCTATGAAAAATGTGAATCCTGTGACCGGACAGCCTATCAGAATGAAAAAGCGAAATACGGAACACAAAAAGAGCGACTTGCCGGACAGTATAAAGCAAAAACGGTAATGTTCCAAACAACCTTGTTCCTTCTTGCATGGTATTCGCTGACAACCACTCTTTTTCAGGCAGTACAGTCCGATGTGTTCCTTTCCGATTGTAAATCATTCTTCCATGATGCAGCGTCATTCCTACAAACTTTTATCGGTTGGACAATTGATGCCGGGCAATCTGTGGCACAGATTAGCACAAAAATTCCAAATCCTTTTATAGCCGGAATGGTATATTGGTTATTTCTGATATTGGTTGTCGGAATATGTGTGGCAGGGACAGGGATACTGGCGATACTGATAGAAATAAAGGTTATAGAATTATATAAGAAAAACTGTTGGGATGTTATTACTCTACTGATGATACTGACAAGTACTGCTGTCATCATTTATTTTGGAGAAGCAATTAAAAAAGCACTTTCCGTAAATCTTCTATTGCTTTTCGTACTTTCTCAGGGAGTATATCTGTAAAGGTCAAATCCTTCGCCCCACGCCAAATA
>NZ_QWGO01000038.1:0-24863 GCF_003435535.1 Desulfotomaculum sp. OF05-3
CCGGACAAGTGGTGTAAAAGTACCCGTAATATTCATAAGGCTTAGATGGGATTGCTGAATGGAACAGAAGAGGCCTGGAGGCACAGAGACAGGCGCAGATGAAAAAGGATCAAAGGGACTTGAATAAAAAAGCCCCCGCACAGGTGATTAACAAACCGCCTATGTGGGGGAAAAATCATTTATGGATTATAATTCAGTTTTTACGAAGATATCGTAGATTGCCCGGATCGCCGGCTCAAAATCATCATTTGTAACGCCGATGATGATGTTCAGTTCACTGGATCCTTGGTCGATCATCTTTACGTTGATCTTAGCGTGTGCGAGGGCCGCAAAGATTCTTGCGGCAGTTCCGCGCATTGCCTTCATGCCGCGGCCTACGACTGCGATCACAGCGAGGTCGGACTCTAATGTGACAACATCCGGATGAACGGAGCGTTGGATACCGGAGAGAACAGACTGCTCTTTCTCCTGGAACTCATCCTGGTGAACGAGAACGGACATGGTGTCGATGCCGGACGGCATGTGCTCGAAGGAGATGCCATTCTTTTCAAATACCTCAAGAACCTTTCTCCCAAACCCAACTTCGGAGTTCATCATTGCCTTGTCGATGTTCATAGCGCAGAAGCCCTTCTTTCCGGCAACACCGGTGATGGTGTAGTGCGGACGCTTGCTGGTGTTCTCGACGATCATGGTACCCGGATCTTCCGGACGGTTCGTGTTGCGGATATTGATCGGGATTCCGGCTTTTCTTACCGGGAAGATCGCGTCCTCATGAAGGACACTTGCACCCATGTAGGAGAGCTCACGGAGCTCGGTGTAGGTGATGGTCTCGATCGGAGCCGGATTCTCAACAATTCTCGGATCTGCTACGAGGAAACCGGAAACATCTGTCCAGTTCTCGTAAAGGTCCGCCTGGACTGCACGTGCCACGATGGAACCTGTGATATCGGAACCACCGCGGGAGAAGGTGTGGATCGTTCCGTCCGGCTTAGCACCGTAGAAGCCAGGAATGACTGCCTGCTTTAAGGAAGCGAGATGCTCACGCATCTCCTCGTTTGTCTCCTCGGAGAGGAAATTTCCCTCAGCGTCGAAGCGGATCACATCGGCTGCGTCCACGAAGGTGAAACCGAGGTAATTTGCGGCGATGATGCCGTTCAAGTATTCTCCTCTGGAAGCCGCGTAGTCGCGTCCGGCTTTCTTTAAGAAGTTCTCCTCAATTTTCGCAAATTCGAAATCAAGGTTTAAGTTTAAATCAAGACCGTCGATGATATCGGTGTAGCGCTTCTTGATCTGGTCAAGGATGCGCTTATAGCTTTCGCCTGCGCATACAGCGTCGTAGCACTGGTATAACATGTCGGTCACTTTTGTGTCTTTGCTGTCTCTTTTTCCCGGTGCCGACGGAACAACATAGCAACGGGTCTTGTCGGCTTCGATGATTGCCTTTACTTTTTTAAACTGACGGGCACTTGCGAGGGAGCTGCCGCCAAATTTTACAACCTTCTTCATAATCTGTCTCCTGTGTGTAAGTAAATGATATATGCCGGATTCCACCTTAGTGGATTACCTTTGGTGTCGGGAAGTATTCGAAGAATACCTTGGCAACCATCTTGTCTCTGGAAATGTAGTGGTTCTGCCAGTAGCGGGCATCCAGGGAGTAGTTGCGGTTGTCGCCCATCATGAAGTAGCAGTTTTCCGGAACTTCAAAATGGTAAGTTTCATGCTGGTTCATCGGCTCTGCGATGTACGGTTCGTCGAGCGGTGTGTCAGATCCGTTTAAATAGACCTGATCGTCCACGATATCGATCACGTCGCCAGGCATACCGATCACGCGCTTCACATAGTAGATCGTGTGGCCGCGCTTTCCGACTTCGGAACCGCAGGCCGGGCAGGTATCCTGCTTATCGCCCTCTATGATCGCACCGCACTGTGGGCACTGCCAGCCAAAAACGAAGATTGCTACATCGCCGCGTTCCGGTTCAGAGAATTTGTAATGGAGTCTGGAGCCGATGACACGGCTTCCTGCCATGATAGTGTTTTCCATGGAACCTGTTGGGATTTCACTGTTTGCAATGACGAAAGTGGTGAGCACGAAGGCGATCACAGCGGCAGATACGAGAACCTGCACCCAGCTGATGAGCTCTGCGACCCAGCCTGTTTTTTCTTTCTTTTCTTTTTCGTTATTTTCCATATAAATGATCATAACCTCGTTTGACTAATATTTACGGGAAGGATATACTGTAAGAGTAAATACGATTGCCCGTATGCATACAATAAAGAGTTTATGATAAATTGTCAAGTTTCGCAAGGGAATTTCGAAAAAGGTAAGGAAGTTTTTTATTTCCATTAGGAAATCCAGCGAAATCCGTAGACGAAATACGAATAACGAGAAGGCAGCAGCCTGAAATACGGAATTGCGATCCGGAAAATGCTTGCTGTGCAGAGAACATTTTCAGTTATAGTTTGTGCAGGAGAGAACAGCAACCATTTTCACAGATTTATGTTCCAGACTTTGTGATAATACTTGTATCACCAAAGCGAAAATGTTAAAATACTGTTAAGAAAATTGCGGGCGATTATCATCCGCTGATGGATCTGATCATTTTTTGCGGAGCGTGCCAAGAGAAAGGCATGCGGATGCAGCAGGGGGAGTGCTGAATGGAAAAAATCTTATATGATCTGATGGATTGGGCCGGAATCGAGGAACTTGTCTATTCCGAGGCGAGCGATCCGGGACGGCTTTTAGGGGAACATGTGATAAAGGAAGGTCTTCTGATCCAGGCTTTTCTGCCGAACGCGGAGAAGGTGTCCGTAAAGATCGGCGAAGAACAGTTCCCGATGGAGATGGCGGACGAGAACGGCTTCTTTGCGGTACTTTTAGATGACAGGAGAGAGCTGGTTCCGTATCATTTCTGTATCACCTACACGGACGGGGACAACGAGGAGATCATCGACCCTTACAGCTACCAGTTCCACACCGCCTTTACCGAGGAAGAGGTGCGGAAATTCAGTGCGGGGATCTATTATGATTCCTATGAGAAATTCGGGGCACATCCGGCGGTGGAAGCCGGGATCGAGGGCGTTCACTTTGCGGTGTGGGCGCCGGATGCGATGCGCGTCAGCGTTGTGGGCGATTTCAACTTCTGGGACGGAAGACGCCACCAGATGAAAAAGCGAGGTCCGTCGGGGATCTACGAGATCTTTATCCCGAACCTGAAGCCCGGCGCGATCTACAAATATGAGATCAAGACAAAAGCGGGACTTCCGATGCTGAAGGCGGATCCGTACGGAAACTATGCGGAGCTCCGCCCGAATACGGCATCTGTTGTATGGGATATGTCCGGTTACAAATGGAACGATGATGAGTGGATCAAAGAGCGGGCCGCGGCGAAAGACCGCCTAAAGGATTCCCCGATGTCCATCTATGAGGTCCATCTTGGTTCCTGGATGCAGAAAACGGTAGCACAGAATGAGAACGGTGAGGACATCAACGGCAGCCAGTTCTACAACTACCGGGAGATCGCGGAGAAGCTGGCAGCCTATGTGAAAGAGATGGGATACACCCATGTGGAGCTGCTTCCTGTGATGGAACATCCATTGGATGAGTCCTGGGGATATCAGGTCACCGGATACTATGCGCCGACGAGCCGTTTCGGAACACCGGACGATTTCAAGGCGTTTATGGACCATATGCATAACGAAGGGATCGGTGTGATCCTGGACTGGGTTCCTGCCCATTTTCCGCGGGATGCCCACGGCCTTGCAGCCTTTGACGGGACATGCCTCTACGAGCACCAGGATCCGCGCCAGGGATCCCATCCCCACTGGGGAACGCTGATCTACAATTACGGACGTCCACAGGTATCAAACTTCCTGATCTCCAATGCCTTATACTGGGCGAAGGAGTTCCATGCAGACGGAATTCGGATGGACGCAGTGGCATCCATGCTGTATCTGGACTATGGAAAGAACGCCGGGGAGTGGGTCGCAAACATTTATGGCGGAAATGAGAATCTGGAGGCGGTGGAATTCTTAAAGCATTTAAATTCCATCTACGCGAGGGACACAAAAGGTTCTGTCCTGATCGCTGAAGAGTCCACGGCCTGGCCGAAGGTCTCCGGTGATGAGAACGATGGCGGACTTGGATTCGACTTCAAGTGGAACATGGGCTGGATGAACGATTTCCTGGATTACATGCAGTGCGATCCATATTTCCGCCATGATCACTACGGGGAGCTGACCTTCAGCATGCTCTATGCCTACAGCGAGAAGTTCGTCCTGGTATTTTCCCATGACGAGGTGGTCCACGGAAAAGGTTCCCTGGCAGGTAAGATGCCGGGGGATACCCAGGAGAAGAAGTTTGCGAACCTCAGGACCGCCTACGGCTTTATGATGGGGCATCCGGGAAAGAAACTTCTGTTTATGGGACAGGATTTCGGACAGATGGACGAGTGGAACGAAAAAACGAGTCTGGAGTGGGGGCTCTTGAAATATGATATCCACAGCCAGATGAAGGATTATGTGAAAGCACTGAACCATTTATACCGCACACAGCCGGCACTCTACAGAATGGACTATGAGCCGGAGGGCTTTGAGTGGATCAACTGCACGTATAACGACGAAAATATCGTTATATTTGAGAGAAAAACGGAGAAGCCGGAAGAGACCCTGCTCTTTGTCTGCAACTTCGCTCCGGTGGAGCATGAGAAGTTCCGCCTCGGTGTTCCGTTTGCGGGAAAATACAAGGAGATCCTGAACAGTGATGCGAAGCAGTTTGGCGGCAGCGGAATGACGAACCCGAGAGTCAAGATGTCGAAGAAAGAGGAGTGGGATACGAGAAAGAACTCCATTGCCATCAACCTTGCCCCGATGTCTGTGGCGATATTCTCCTGTACCCCATATGAAGAAGAGACGGAGCCGGAGAAAAAGAAAACGGTGGAGAAGAGAAAGCGCCCGTTAAGACAGCCGGCTGTTAAGACAGCAACGAGTCCGCTGGATGTGATCTCTGAGAAAGTTGGACAGATCATAAAGACGGCGCGAGAGAGCCGACACTGAAATTTGTGCCGGACTGATTTGGGCAGTCAGCGCAGAAATTAAATACAGGACAGAAATATCCGGAAAGCAACAGGTGAAATGACATGAAAGAACATACATTGGATATTCTCACCGCGGCGCTCGTCAAATACGGAACCAGAGTCTTCTGGGCGGCGGTCATCGTATTTGTGGGACTGCGGATCATCAGGATCGCCCGCAGGGCAGCCGGTCAGATCATGGACCGCGCCGGGGTGGAGATCACGTTAAAAAAGTTTCTGGACATGCTGCTTCATGCAGTTCTCTTCGGCGTTATGGTATTCATGGCGGCGGACCAGCTGGGAATCAAGACGACTTCCTTCGTGGCGGTCATCGGTACCGTTACTCTGGCATTCAGCCTTGCGATGCAGAATACGCTCTCGAACTTTGCGGGCGGAACCCTGATCCTGCTCCTGAAACCGTTTAAGGTGGGCGATTATATCAGCACCAGCTCCGGTGAAGGAACCGTTGAGTCCATCGGCCTTGTATACACGACGCTCCTGACGACGGATAACCGGGTCATCACGATCCCGAACAGCTCCGTGTCCAGCGCGCCGCTCACAAACCTTACAAGGACCGGAAAACGCCGCCTGATCATCAATGTGGGGATCGGATATTCCTCCGATCTTTTAAAGGCGAAAAACGTCCTGAAAAAGATCTTCGAGGAGAACCCGGGGATCATGAAGGATCAGCCGGTTCAGGTCGTTGTGGATGCGCTGGGAGACAGCAGTGTTGTTTTAAGCGCCAGAGGCTGGACGACCTGTGAGGATTACTGGACAGCGAAGTGGTCCATCACAGAGGCGATCAAGTTAACATTTGACAAAGAGGGGATTGAGATCCCGTACCAGTATATGAATGTAATGATGACAAAGGAACCATAGCGTGAACCGGGCAGAGTATCGGAAAATGCAGGTTACCCGGGGAAGAGAGTTCAACAGGAGAAAACTGTGGACTCTCTTTTTCTGTTGCACAGGAAGAAAGCATATTTTTCATTATATAGAATATATTCCACAATTCAAAATGAATGATTCTTGTTTGCACACTGTGGTAAAACAATAAAGCAGCAAAGCTTTTTCGCATAATGCAACAAAAAACGCTTGCATTTTTGTGAAAATCTGATAGAATCAATGTTAACTTGTTTCTGCGTTGCGGACAAATGTTTGCGGAAAAGAGACGGGTCTTTCTGTGCAAAGATGCCGAAAGATCTATGATTTCAGCAAAAGGGAAACATGCGGAGGCGAAAAACAACAAAAGGAGGGATCGAATATGAAAGAGCATATGGCTGACTGGCGTATCCATGCGCTTGCTTTCGTACTCACCGTAATTGCCGAATTTATCGGCACCAAAAAATTCAGTTTCGGGCCTTTGTCCTTCTCACTGTTTCCGATGCTGTATGTACTGATCCTTGGAGCGATCCTTGGAATCGTAAAATTAATTCCACAGAAGATGATGACAGAAGCATCACCCTATATCGGAATCAGCGTTATGATGCTGACAGCAAAGATCGCATCCACGATCGGACCGAATCTCGGCGCGGTTGTCAAAGCCGGACCGGCGCTGATCCTTCAGGAATTCGGAAATCTGGGAACCGCAGTTTTAGCGCTCCCGATCGCCATATTTGTGTTCCATATGGGACGCGCGGCAATCGGAACCTCCTTCTCTATTTCAAGAGAGAGCTCCCTTGCGGTCGTTGCTGATAAATATGGTCTTGATTCGGATGAAGGAATCGGTGTTATGGGTGGATATATCACAGGTACTGTATTCGGAACCATGTTCAATGGTATCTTCGTCTCCCTGCTCTGCTCCTTAAATATCTTCCACCCGTATGCGCTCGGAATGGCGTGCGGAACAGGTTCCGCATCCATGCTTTCTGCCAGCCTTGCGGCAGTCGTTGAGGCATATCCGGATATGGAAGCGGAGATCACTGCCTACGCGGCGACCTCAAATATGCTGAGCAGTGTGGATGGCCTTTATATGAGTATTTTTATCGCACTTCCGATGTGTGAATTCATGTACAAGCTGTTCACAAAGAACAACAGGCATTATAAAGACGGACTCCCGATCGGCGCTAAGGTGAAAGTCAAAGCCGCCGGGGAAGAATAGGAGGGATCCATATGGACGCAGCAGTATGGTTTAAAAGAATCAAATGTCTTGTCCTTGTATGCATCTTCGCATCCATCGGCAATTTTATCAGTACATCAAAGGCTGGAAACCCGGTAACCCCGCTTGAGGCAGTGCCCGGGCTCGTGCTTCTTCTTGTATGCACGCTGGTGGGCTGTATCATTTATGAGCTGATCAATAAGGTTTCGCCGAAGAATCTCCCGGCAATCGCCTATATCTCATTTATCGCGATCCTGATCACGATCCCGGGTGTCAGCCCGATCGCAGATTATGCGATCGAACAGATTGGAAAGATCGGACTTCTTCCGCTCTGCACTCCGATCCTTGCATATGCCGGAATCTCCATCGGAAAAGATGTGGATACATTTAAGAAACAGGGCTTTGCGATCGTAGTCGTAGCGATCTTCACGTTCGCAGGAACATTTCTCGGTTCTACGATCATTGCCCAGATCATCTTAAAAATGACAGGCGTGATCTGATGATCAGATATGAAAAATAGAGAAACCTGCAGGAATTGAAACCATACAACGCCTGCAGTTTTTTTCATAAGTGGAAATTCCGTACAATACAGTGGTGGCAGTGGATTTTGCCGATCTGGAATGCAAAACATCGTGGTTGAAAATACAGTGCCCTCATGTTATCATTACAATGCTGGTGCCGCCGCATGAAACAGAGCCGCGGACGTCCAATCATAACGATAACGGAGTGAAGTTTCCATGTACCATGATCTTACAAAAGGGAGCATCTCACGCTCCCTTCTTTTATTTGCCCTACCCATGATGGCAGGAAATATTTTGCAGCAGTTTTACAACATCGCGGACACTTTGATCGTTGGCCGTGTCCTTGGAAAAAATGCTCTGGCGGCGGTGGGATCCTCCTACACGCTGATGACATTCCTGACCTCGATCTTTCTGGGACTCAGTATGGGCTCCGGCGCGCTGTTTTCCATCTACCGGGGAAAGGGCGATGAGAGGGCACTGAAGTCCTCCATCGCCCACGCCTGCGGCCTGATCCTCGCTGTAACGCTTGTTTTGAATGTGGTTGCCTATATTTTCATTGATCCGATCTTAAACTTCTTACGGGTTCCTGAGGAGGTCTGGGGCGGTATGAGGGAGTATCTGCTGATCATTTTCGCAGGTCTGCTCGCCACGTCCCTCTATAATTTCTTCTCCTGCCTGTTAAGGGCACTGGGAAACTCAACGGTTCCGCTGGTGTTTCTTGCGGTATCCGCGATCTTAAACATCGCGTGGGATCTTTTATTTGTGGCGGTCTTCCATTGGGGAATCGCCGGTGCGGCCTATGCGACGATCTTTGCCCAGTATGTATCCGGGATCGGTATCCTGCTCTATGTTCTTTTCCGATGCAGAAGCCTTCTTCCGGAGAGAAAGGATCTTCGCTTTGACGGAGGAATCTTAAAGGAGATCGCAGGACTTTCCTCCCTGACCTGCCTGCAGCAGTCGGTTATGAACTTCGGAATCCTCATGGTACAGGGGCTTGTAAACAGCTTTGGCGCCACTACGATGGCGGCCTTCGCGGCGGCAGTAAAGATCGACACCTTCGCGTATCTGCCGGTTCAGGACTTTGGAAATGCCTATTCGACCTTCGTTGCCCAGAACTACGGCGCGGGAAATAAAGAACGGATCCGCCGCGGCACAAAGGAATCCTTTGCCATCAGCACGGCGTTCAGCCTTGTGATCTCAGCGCTGGTCTTTGCCTTCGCGGCACCGCTCATGCAGATCTTCGTGAGCTCTGCAGAGACGGCGGTCATTACCTCCGGCGTCCGTTATCTCAGGATCGAGGGCGCGTTCTATTTTGGAATCGGCTGCCTGTTCCTGCTTTACGGATATTACAGGGCGATCAAGAGGGCGGAGATGTCTGTGGTGCTTACAGTGATCTCCCTCGGAATCCGTGTGTTACTTGCCTACGTGCTCTCTGCCACATTCCTCGGTGAGACAGGAATCTGGATGGCGATCCCGATCGGCTGGATACTGGCAGATCTCACAGGACTTTTATACATGAGGAAGACCTGGTAAAAAGAAAAGGTAACTATTCAGTACCTTCATAGTTACGTGCAAAAATCCATTCCAGATCAGCTTCGCTGATGGGATTTTTGCCTTCCAGCCTATGTTTTCTTACGGTCAGCGCAGCAAGTGCGCAGACCTACTGAACAGTTACAAGAAAAGTTACAAAGAAAGAACTTTTGCAAAATAAGAATAAAAAAATGTTGAATCTAAAAAATACGCTGTACAGGAGAATGAACCCCATGTACAGCGTATTTTGTTGCCGCGTGCCCAGATCTGGCGTTTGATCTGCGCTATCCTGCGGTCAGCGCAGCAGACATATTTAGACTAACTTACTCAACAGCTTCTCTTTCCTCTCGATCATCTCATCGATCCTCTCGATATAGGAAGCTACATCCTTCACATTCTCCGCGCGTTCCAGACGGTTTTCCGCCGGGAACGTGACTTTCGTGGTGGTTCCGGCACCGCAGGCCACGATGGTCTGCTTTTCTTCCATAATGAGGATATTGTAAATACATGCTTTTCCGGGTGCCGCATAGCCGACATTCTCGAAATTTCCGGCCATATTTTTCTGACGGTACAGGTAATACGGCTCAAGACCCATCTCGCGGGCGTACTTCGCGGTGAGATCGATCATCTCCTGAGTGTTCTGAATCTTTAAGTTCGCGTAGCGCTCCTTGAAGATATTGAGTCTCGCCGCACGCTTGATGGCGAGAGAGTGGACCGTCACGCTGTCCGGGGCAAGCTCTCTGACCTGCTCCATGGTGCTGCGGACGTCATCGATATCTTCCTCCGGAAGTCCGATGATGAGGTCCATATTGATATTGTCAAAGCCAAGATCTCTTGCTATGCGGAATTTTTCCTTCACCATATCCACGGTGTGGTGGCGTCCGATCAGATCCAGAGTTGCCTGCTTCATCGTCTGCGGATTGATGGAGATCCTGGAGATATTGTGGGCACGGAGAACTTTGAACTTGTCTTCGGTGATGCTGTCCGGGCGTCCGGCTTCCACAGTGAATTCCTGCACCTTTGAGAGGTCAAAGGTATTCTCGATCTTTGTGAGTAGAGCGTCCAGCTCCTCTGCCTTTAAGGACGTCGGAGTTCCGCCGCCGAAGTAGATCGTATCCAGTGTGCGGCCTTTCATCTTCTCCGCCACATAATCCAGCTCTTTAAACAGCGCCTTCAAATAGAGATGAACCTTCTTCTCCCACGCTCCGATCGGGTAGGAGGTGAAGGAACAGTAGAGGCAGGTGGTCGGGCAGAACGGAATTCCCACATAGAGGCTGTATCCGTTTTCATAGTCGATATGGCTTAAGAGCTCCCGCTCCCGCTTCGCGACCTCGACACTTAAGTCGATCTTTTCTTCACTTGTCAGGTACATGTCCCGCATGAAGGAACGGATGCTTTCCTCATCCTCACCCTGATCAAGTCTTGTCATGGCGATCTTTGTCGGGCGGATACCGGTCAGGGTCCCCCAGGGGAGTTCTTTTCCCGTCCGCTTTTTTAACATGCCGTAAAGCTCTTTCTTGATTGTTGTCTTTGCGTTTAACCGCACATCGTAGTCGATCGGAAATACGGTCTCATCTGAGACAGTGCCTGTCGGATCCGTGATCTTCAAGCCAAATTTCGTCTCATCCGCATTTTGTGAGCAGGTTCCCTCCACGTAAAAATCCGCATCGTCCTGTTTCTCATGGACAAAAGTCTCACCCGGATAAAACGCCATCAAAAGCTCCCGGATATCCTGCTCATAAGCAGTATCATTCAATAAAATTCCAATCATCTCATTGCCCCCGAAAGAGGATTATACTTCTTTTCAAAACCGATGGTAGTCGTGTCCATATGACCCGGATAGACCATGGTGTCATCCGGCAGTGTGGAGAGCAGGCGTCTTACAGACTCCGCGATCTGGCGTCCGCTTCCCGTCGGGAAATCCGTGCGGCCGTAGGAGCCTGCAAACAGGGTATCACCGGAGAAGAGAACCTCTTCTTTTTCAATATAGTAACAGCAGGAACCGATGGTGTGTCCCGGTGTTTCAAATACTTTCCATGTAAATCCGGCGATGGAAAGCTCGTCGCCTTCTTTCACCGTAATATCCGGTGTCAGCGTATACGGTTCCCTGTAGTAGCTGGATACAAGGCTTTTTCTGCTGTCTGAAAGCACCTCGATCTCCTTTTCACAGGCGTAGATCGGCACATGCCATGCTTCTTTCAATTCCTTTGCGGCCATCATGTGGTCGAAGTGACCGTGGGTCAGAAGGATCGCCTCCGGCTTTAAACCCAGAGATACTGCCATATTGACGATCTTGTCGGCGCTGTCGCCCGGGTCCACGACGGCAGCTTTTTTTGTCTCATGATCATAGACCAGGTAGCAGTTCGTTCCGACCATACCGACTACCAGAGTCTTAATGCGAATTTCGCTCATATCTTACTTTTCCTCCATTTTTCCTGGCACAAAGCAGGGACTCCGGCCCTGTGCCGTGTACAGTAACGGAAATGTTTCTTTAAAATCCATGTATAAAAAGGTCTACCGTCCGTAACACCTCCGGCAGACCTTTTTCCGACTGCATTCGACCTGTTCTGTTTCAGAACAGCCGGCGGCAGACATTCATTTGAAATTGTAGTTATCAGCCCGTGGTTCTCTCAATATCCAGCACGCCGTCGATCTGGCGCAGCTTTGCCATCAGGTTGTTTAATTCTTCGATTCCATGGATATCGAAGCTCATGGTGATCGTCGCCTTGCCCTGCTTATTCACACGGGAGTTCATCGTTTTGATGTCGATTTCGCGCTCTGTAAAGATCTTGGAGATATCCACGAACATTCCGATCCGGTTGTTCGCGAAGATCGAGATCTCTGTGGAGTAGGTTGCGGCACTGTTGTCCTCCTCAACGCCCTGCCACTCCGCGTCGATCAGGCGGCTTCTCTCGATCTCCGGGAGATTTAAGACGTTGATACAGTCCGTTCTGTGGATTGTAATTCCGCGGCCTCTCGTCACGAAACCAACGATCTCGTCGCCCGGAACAGGGCTGCAGCACTTGGAAAAACGAACCGCAAGGTCATGGATTCCTTTTACGATAATGCCGCTCTTTGATTTGCCGCCCTTGATCGGAACCACAGCAGGTTTGTTGTTGTCACCGATGGCATCAAGGATCGTTGCGTCGGTCACTTCGCGTTTCAGCTTCTTTGTGCGCTCCTCGATCATCTTGTTGATGACCTGCCCCTCTTTTAATCCGCCGTGTCCGACGGATGCCAGAACGGAATCCCAGTCCTGGAAGGCGTAGCGCTTTAATACTTTATCCACAAACTCCGGCTTATTGATATCGGAGAAGTTGATCCCCTTTGCCTTACAGTAGCGGTCGATCATTTCGCGGCCTTTTAAGATATTGTCAGCCTTCCGCTCCTGCTTGAACCAGGCGTTGATCTTGTTTCTCGCCTGGCTGCTCTTGATGATATTTAACCAGTCACGGCTTGGTCCCTTGGAATTCTGGGATGTCATGATCTCGATCCGGTCACCGTTCTGGATCACATAGTCAATATTTACGAGCTTTCCGTTGACCCTCGCGCCCACCATCTTGTTTCCGACAGCCGTGTGGATTGAGTAAGCGAAGTCGATCGGCGTGGAGCCGCTTGGCAGTGCCTTTACGTCTCCGGTCGGTGTAAAACAGTACACGCTGTCGGAGAACATATCGAGGTCGCTCTTGATGGCATTTAAGAATTCCTTGTTGTCGGACATATCCTGCTGCCACTCAAGGATCTGGCGCAGCCAGCTTAACTTCTTCGCCTCATCACCGGCAGCAACCTGTCCGCTGCCACTCTCTTTATATTTCCAGTGGGCGGCGATACCATATTCTGCTGTACGGTGCATCTCAAAGGTACGGATCTGGATCTCAAAGGGCTGGCCGTTTGTGCCGATCAGTGTCGTATGTAAGGACTGATACATATTCGGCTTCGGCATCGCGATATAATCTTTAAAACGGCCGGGGATCGGTTTGTACATCTCGTGGATCACACCCAGAGCCGCGTAACAGTCTTTTACAGAGTCCACGATGATGCGGACCGCGAAGATATCGTAGATCTGGTCCAGCGTCTTGTGCTGGTTTAACATCTTTTTATAAATACTGAAGAAGTGCTTGACGCGTCCGTTGACCTCGCACCTGATCTCCGCATTCTCCATGTGGGTCTTGATCTCAGAGATAATGTCATCAATGAATTTCTGGCGCGCTTCGCTTGTCAGGGCGATCTTTTCTTCCAGTTCTTTGTATACATTAGGTTCCAGATATCTTAACGCAAGATCGTCCAGTTCGATCTTGATCTTGGAAATACCGAGCCTGTCAGCGAGAGGAGAGTAGATCTCGATGGTCTCCCTCGCCTTCTCCTTCTGTTTTTCAGGGCGCATGTACTGAAGCGTCCGCATATTGTGGAGACGGTCCGCAAGCTTGATGATAATGACACGGATATCTTTTGCCATGGCGAGAAACATTTTTCTTAAGTTCTCCGCCTGCATTTCCACCTTATCTGCCGACCAGGATAACTGGGTCAGTTTTGTAACGCCGTCGACTAAGAGGGCGACCTCTTTTCCGAACAACTCGGCGAGCTGTTCCTCTGTATACACGGTATCTTCCACCACGTCATGGAGAAGTCCGGCTGCAATCGTCTCTTTATCCATCTCGAGATCCGCGAGGATGATCGCCACACAGAGCGGATGGATAATGTACGGTTCCCCGGATTTTCGCTTCTGGTCTTTATGGGCATTATCCGCAAGCTGATATGCCTTCTCGATCATGCTCAGATCATCGGACGGATGGTACTTTCTGATGCTGGCAACAAGATCCCGGTAAAGAACATCAGGACTTGTGAAATCAGCAGGCGCTTCCAGATCGCCTTCGATCGTTTTCAGTTTGTTTTCTTCCATAATATCTCCCACCTTCACTTTTAGCGTACCATCCGGTCATGCCCGCCGCAGAAATCCGTCGTTTTCCCGGTATTTTCGACAAAAGCAGACACTCCTGAAATATATCAACCATTATAAATTTTTTTGGCATAAATTGCAATCGTTTTGTTGTGGTTTTAGACCGCTGCTTTCCGGAAGGATTCCCTGATCCGGGGACTCTTATACAGGGGCGTTCCTGATCCGGGATATAAAATGTTTATGACAGGCATATCTTTTTGTTATAATGTTACCGTGTTAAAGTGATTGAACTTCAAAGAAGAACGTATTATAATAGAAATATTAAAATTTTATAAACAAATTGGAAAGGAGTACTCTATTATGGACACAATGAGTCTCACAGCAAAGTATGAAGATGAAATGATTGCCATTCGCAGGCATATTCATAGACATCCGGAGCTTAGCAACAAGGAATATAAGACAACGGAGTTCATCCGCGAAAAACTGACGGAATACGGTGTGGAGATCGCTGAGATCGGGATGAAGACCGGCGTTGTTGCCGTTATCCGCGGCGGAAAACCGGGAAAAACCGTTGCGATCCGCGAGGATATCGACGCACTTCCGATGAAGGAACTCACAGGACTTCCGTTCGCCTCCGAGAATGATGGTGCCTGCCATTCCTGCGGACATGATATCCACACAACCGTGCTTCTCTACTGCGCGAAGGTATTATCAGAGATCCGTGAGGAGCTTGCCGGAACGGTCATGCTGATCTTCCAGCCGGCAGAAGAGCATATGGGAGCCGGAGAGCTTGTCGACTGCAATTTCACGCAGGTTGCGAAACCGGACGCATTTATCGGTCTCCACGTATCACCGGAGATCGATGCCGGAAGCATCGGATTAAAAAAGGGACCGGCAAACGCGTCCAATGATTTCTTTAATATCAAGATCAAAGGAAAGGGCGGACATGGCGCTCATCCGGAAAACTGCATCGATCCGGTCGTAATCTCCGGTTATGTGATCACACAGCTTCAGACCGTGATCTCCCGTGAAAACTATCCGGTATATCCGGGCGTTCTTACCATCGGCAGCATCCACGGCGGAACCGTAAACAATATCATCCCGGATTATGTGGAGATGCATGGAACACTGAGAAGCCTTGATCCGGACTGCCGCAAAAAAATGATGGCTGCCATCGACCGCGTCGTAAAAGGCTGCGCCGAGTCCATGAGAGGAACTGCGGAGGTTGAATGGGAAATCGGAGTTCCGCCGCTCGTAAATGACGATTCCATCATCGAGGCAGTTGCTGAGGCCGCTGCAAAGACCATCGGTGCTGACCATGTTTCCTACGTGAAGAATCCGTCAATGGGTTCCGAGGACTTTTCTGTTCTCTTCCCGAAGTTCGGACCGGGCGCGCAGTTCCGCTTAGGATCCGGAAACAACGAGGATCCGAATTCCAGACACGGACTTCATAACTCTAAAAACGTATTCGATGAGAAGTGTATCCGCACAGGCGCATCCGTCATCATTCAGTACGCGAGAGATTTCTTAAGATAAAGGAGAATACTTATGGAAAACAACAAGAAAAAGCTGCAGATCCCAAGCACATGTGCACTGTTATTCATGCTCATGATCGTCTGCGCCATCCTGACCTAGATCGTTCCGGCAGGTGAATTCGATACAGAGAAAGTGGGCAACTTAAACAAGGTTATCGCAGGTACCTATCACACTGTAGAAGCTTCCCCGGTCGGTCCGTGGGCAACTATCATGGCAGTCGTACAGGGATTCTACAAAGCCGCAAAGTTAATGGTCATGATCATGTTTGTCGGCGGTGCCGTTGAGATCCTTGAAAAGACAGGAGCGATCCACGCTGCCTTCGGAAAACTTGCTTCCAAGCAGAACTTAAATGTAAACATACTTGTATTCTTAGTAATGGCATTCATGTCCATCGGCGGCGCAGCAGGCGTTTTCGCCAATCCTGTCGTTGCTCTGATCCCGATCGGAATCATCCTTGCAACAAACTTAGGGTATGATTCCTTCACAGGCTTCCTGCTTGTATACATGGGTGCTTACTCCGGATTCAATGTAGGCTGGGCGAACGCCTCCACTATCGGTACTGCACAGCCGATCGCGGAGCTCCCGATCTTCTCCGGTTTCGGTGTCCGCGTCGTATTAAACATCATCAACTTCGCGATCTGCTATTTCTTTACGATCCGTTACATGAAAACCATCAAGGCGGATCCGAAGAAGAGCTTAAACTATGAAGCTGGCATGAGTGCATCTGACAGCATGGGCGCAGGAAAAGATGGCGCGAAGGCGATCGAAGCACATTTAACAACGAAGCACCTGATCAGCCTGATCGGTCTTGTCGTAGCGGTTGCGGCAATCCTGGTTGGCTCTGTAAAATATAAATGGAGCTATGATCAGATCGCAGCTACATTCTTTACACTTGCGGTTGTTGTTGGCCTTCTCAATGGTATGGGTATCAACGGAACAACGAAGGTATTTATCGGTGGCTGTTCCAAGATGGTAAACGCCGCGTTCATTGTCGGCTTCGCAAATGGTATTTCTGTGATCCTTGCAAGCGGAAACATCTTAAATACGATCGTTTACTGGCTGTCCATTCCGATGTCCGGAATGGGTTCCATCCTCGGAGCGAACTTCATGTTCGTTGCAAACCTGTTTATCAACCTTTTCATTCCGTCCGGTTCCGGACAGGCTGCAGCAGTTATGCCGCTTATGGTTCCGGTTGCTGACCTTGCAGGCATTACAAGACAGGTTGCTGTACAGGCATTCCAGTTCGGTGACGGCTTCTCCAACTGCCTCTTCCCGACAGCAGGTACTCTGATGGGTTCCCTCGCGATCGCAAAGACAGACTGGACAAAATACGCAAAGTGGCTCATGCCGCTCCTCGGATGTCAGGTGATCCTCTCATTCGCATCTTTAACGATCTTACAGAGCATCGGCTGGACCGGACTGTAGGAAGACGTATAATATAAGGAAAAAGGACTTCCGTTTCCTGGCGGAGGTCCTTTTTCTGTGCAGGCGGCTGATCACGCCGCTCTTTTTGTTACTGTTCACGCCTTGCGCAAACAGTAACTGATTTTGCCGATGCTTCGCATTCCAAATCGGCAAAATCCACTACCACCACTGTACTGTACGGAATTTTCAGTTCAGAAAATTCCTACCCGTGTACAGTAACGATCTTTTCGCTGAGGGATGGGAAAAACTCACAAAATAAGTTGACTTATCCATGTCCGAAAAATATAATACTTTTATTAAGGAAAGAAAAAACCCTTGAAAACCTAAGGCAATCAGCGTATTATGGTGAACGTAGGCGTGAAATTGCGCGATAAAGAGAGAAACAGAGGTAGCTTTATGGCATTAAAGAAAAAGCCGGTCACCGGCATGAAAGATATTCTCCCGGCAGAGATGCAGATCCGGGATTATGTGCTGAACCAGATCAAAGAGACTTACCGCGGCTTCGGATTTTCCGCGATCGAGACTCCGTGCGTGGAGCACATTGAGAACCTCCTGAGCAAACAGGGCGGCGACAATGAGAAGCTGATCTTTAAGATCTTAAAGCGCGGCGAGAAATTAAATATCGAGACAGCAGAGACGGAGAACGATCTGGCAGACGGCGGACTCCGCTATGATCTGACACTTCCGTTATCCAGATATTACTCCAACAACTCCGCAAACCTTCCGTCTCCGTTTAAGGCACTTCAGGTCGGCAGCGTATGGCGTGCAGACCGTCCGCAGAAAGGCCGTTTCAGACAGTTCGTCCAGTGCGATATCGATATTCTCGGTGATGCGACGAACCAGGCTGAGATCGAGCTGATCCTCGCGACAACGACCGCGTTAAAGAAGATCTGCCCGGACAACAGCTTCGAGGTCCGCGTCAACGACAGAAAGCTTCTCCGTGCGATGGCCGTATACAGCGGATTCCCGGAGGAAGATATCGATAAGGTATTCATCACCGTCGATAAAATGGACAAGATCGGTACGGATGGTGTAAAGGCAGAGCTTATGGAAAACGGCTACTCCGAGGAGACGGCCGATAAATACTTAGAGCTTATGGGACAGGCAACAAACGATGCCTCAGGTGTCCGCCGTATGGGAGAGATCCTTGCGGGTGTGTTGGAGGACGGTGCAGCTGAGAATCTTGCGCAGATCATGGAGACAGTCGGCGATGTTTCTGACGGAAGCTTCAAACTTGCGTTTGACCCGACCTTAGTCCGTGGAATGGGCTACTACACCGGAACCATCTTTGAAGTATCAATGGAAGGATTCGGCGGCTCCGTAGCGGGCGGCGGAAGATATGACAAGATGATCGGAAAGTTCACAGGAATGGATACACCGGCCTGTGGTTTCTCCATCGGCTTTGAGAGAATCGTTACGATCCTTTTAGACAACGGATTTACAGTTCCGGGCGGAAATGAGAAGGAAGCGTGGCTCTTCGAAAAGGGAATGAGCTCCGAGAAACTTGCTTCCATTATGAAAGAGGCGATGACTGCCCGCAAGGAGGGAAAGATCGTCCTTGTAGCCCAGATGAACAAAAATAAGAAGTTCCAGAAGGAACAGCTTGGAAAAGAAGGCTACAGTGAGTTTAAGGAATTCTATAAAGAGGACTTAAAGCACTAAGACCGGGAAAAGGACAGTTTTATCTCAGTCGAGAAGACTCCCACCTCTTTTAAGTGGTGAGTAATCTCACGGATGTTCGACTTGAAATTACAATAACATTCAGCGGGTATGTTTTTAAATATTCCAGCTGTATCAGGAGGAAAATCATGGCAGAATCAATGGCAGGCTTAAAGCGTTCCTGCCGCTGTGCTGAAGTCACAGAGGCAAACGTAGGCCAGGAAATGACACTTATGGGATGGGTCCAGAAGAGCAGAAACAAAGGCGGTATTATCTTCACCGACCTTCGTGACCGTTCCGGAATCATCCAGATCATCTTTGAGGAGAGCGACTGCGGCGCTGAGAGCTTCGCAAAAGCTGAAAAATTAAGAAGTGAGTTCACAGTGGCGGTTGTCGGCACGATCGAAAAGCGTTCCGGCGCAGCAAACCCGAACTTAAAGACAGGTACGATCGAGATGAGAGCGAAATCTTTAAGAATCCTCTCTGAGTCCGAGGTACCGCCGTTCCCGATCGAGGAGAACAGCAAGACGAAGGAAGATCTCCGCTTAAAATACCGTTATCTTGACCTCCGTCGTCCGGATCTCCAGAGAAACATCATGACAAGAAGCCGTGTGGCTACGATGGTCCGCCAGTTCTTAGCGGACGAAGGTTTCCTCGAGATCGAGACCCCGACTCTTATCAAGAGTACACCGGAAGGCGCAAGAGACTACCTTGTACCGAGCCGTGTGCATCCGGGCGAGTTCTATGCTCTTCCGCAGTCTCCGCAGTTATTAAAACAGCTGCTGATGTGTTCCGGTATGGACCGCTACTTCCAGCTCGCAAGATGCTACCGTGACGAGGACCTCCGTGCGGACCGTCAGCCGGAGTTCACACAGATCGATATGGAGTTATCCTTCGTGGATGTTGAGGATGTTCTCGAGGTCAACGAGAGACTCTTAAAGAAACTTTTCAAGGAGATCTGCAACTTTGATGTCCAGACTCCGATCCTCCGCATGACATGGCGCGAGGCGATGGACCGTTTCGGTTCCGATAAGCCGGATATGCGTTTTGGCATGGAATTAAAGAACGTATCTGATGTTGTAAAAGACTGCGAGTTCGTTGTATTCAAGAGCGCTCTTGAGAATGGCGGATCTGTCCGTGGTATCAACGCAGACGGACAGGCCGGCATGCCGAGAAAGAAGATCGACGCTCTCGTTGAGTACGCAAAGGGATTCGGTGCAAAGGGGCTTGCATATCTTGCGATCCATGAGGACGGTTCCTATAAGTGCTCCTTCGGAAAGTTCATGAAGCAGGAAGAACTGGATGCTCTTGTAAAAGCGATGGACGGTAAGCCGGGGGACCTTCTCTTCTTTGCCGCAGATAAGAACAAGGTTGTATTCGATGTATTAGGAAATCTCCGTCTTGAAATCGCAAGACAGTTAGACCTCTTAAAGAAAGACGATTTCAAGTTCCTCTGGGTAACAGAGTTCCCGCTCTTAGAGTACTCCGAGGAGGAGGGACGTTACGTCGCTATGCACCACCCATTCACAATGCCGATGGAGGAAGACCTTCCACTTATCGACACTGATCCGGGTGCAGTCCGCGCGAAAGCCTACGATATCGTATTAAATGGTACGGAGCTCGGCGGCGGATCCGTCCGTATCCATCAGGATGATATCCAGGAGAAGATGTTCGAAGTTCTTGGCTTCACAAAAGAGAGAGCAAGAGAGCAGTTCGGCTTCCTGCTTGACGCATTCAAGTACGGAGTACCGCCGCACGCTGGTCTCGCATACGGCCTCGACCGTGTCGTTATGCTTATGGTAGGTGCAGACAGCATCCGTGACGTAATCGCCTTCCCGAAGGTAAAAGACGCGTCCTGTCTTATGATGGAAGCTCCGGCACCGGTAGATCCGAAGCAGCTTGAGGATCTCGATATCGCGATCGTTGAGAAGAAGGACGAAGAATAAAGATAATAAAGAGACGCTGAATAATGGAAGCGCTGTGCAGAAAAACTGCGCGGACGCTTCCATTTGCTATATTGGAAACAAAGGGAGAGAAATATGAAAAAGGTATTGAAAATAACAGCAGTGACCACACTGCTGAGCCTGGGACTGGCATTTTCCTCATATGCCGGACAGTGGAAACAGGGAACTGGAGCAAATGCCGGTAAATGGTGGTATGACGAGGACAATGGCACCTACGCAACAAATGGATGGCGCTGGATCGATGGAGACGGGGACGGAATTGCGGAGAATTACTGCTTTGACCAGAGTGGCTGGCTGTATGTGTCTACGGAGACACCAGATAAGAAGACGGTGGATGCCAATGGTGCACGAACACAGGATGGAAAAGTTGTTACGATGAATGTAAATTCCGGGGATACGACTTATACTGTGGATGGAACAGGGACACTGGAACCTAAAACATATAACGGAATAGAATTTAGTCTGGATAATTTAGGCTATAGTAACATGGCGATTGGAAGTATTATGTATCCGAAAGAGAACTCTGTTACAGCTGAACATATTTTGGAATACAAAAGATATTATGAAACCGGAACTGACAATTATTGGTTGGGAGCTAAGCAAAAGGAACGCGTAAATGCTTTTATTTCAGAATGGAAAAGTAAAAATATTAATAATTCAATGACGGAGGATCAAAAGGCACGAAAGATTTACGATTGGCTTGTTGACAATGTGACATATGATGCGCAAGAACCGTATAATCAGTCATCTTATGGTGCGTTTATAGATAGACGATGTGTCTGTGGAGGTTTCGCAAATGCGTTTATGTCATTAGGAAAAGCTTGTGGACTTGATGTAAAATATGTATTTGAAATTGAGCATGCATTCAATATTGTTAAATTAGATGGGAAATGGTATGCAGTGGATGCAACAAAAAAATATTATAAAAATAAGGATACGTCGTCAGCTTACTATTATAAAGATATACCAGAAGGTGATAAATCTATAGAGGAAAAGGTGCAGAAAAGGGAAAATAAGGAATCTAAACGAATAGAAGAAATAAAAACAAGTAATGAAAAAAATATGGAGAGAGCTAAGAAAAGCTTTGAAAGCGGCGCGGTATTCCAAGCAGATGATGAAAAGCTGATTCCATCGCTGTTACAATACATCAATGAACAGGTGAATACAAATGTAAAATCGAGTCAGCCTATTACTGCTGTTATATATACAGGGGGAAGAAATTTTCAGGAATTCAATAAACAGAGATTTTCGTATAATGGTTTTACAGGAAAACTTGATGAAGTTATAGAACATGAAATAATCGGTAAAACGATTAATGGCTATTACATAGGAAATTATTCCAATTGTGTAATTGATTATCAGAAAAATAAGGGAACAGATGGAACATCTATATTTGTGACAACATGGAAAGACAAAGACGGAAAAGATTATATAATCTTCAGAGTAGCACTCAATCCTAGAGACAGAGTGACGGCTTCAAAAGGAGAATAATACAGTTCTCCCGCCTTCATGAAACTGCCTTTGTGAAATGTTCGTGAACTTATAGAAATCCCACTTATTATCTGCTAAAATATAGCTGATGATAAGTGGGATTTTTATGCACACATGTATGATGCCGGTAGCACCGAATCGACTGGTTAATATCTCAAGTGTGTTGGAATACGCTTCTGTTCTTATCGGAGTGCATCAGGTAAAATATATGGAGGTACAGACAATGGATGCAGTAAAAATACTTATGGTCGACGACGAGGAGAGAATGAGAAAGCTCGTCAAAGACTTTTTAACGATTAAAGGATACCGCGTTTTAGAGGCGGGAGATGGCGAGCAGGCTATTGATATTTTCTTTAAGGAGAAAGATATCAGTCTTGTGATCTTAGACGTCATGATGCCGAAGATGGACGGTTGGGAGACGTGCAAGACGATTCGACGCTACTCTCAGGTTCCGATCATCATGCTGACGGCGAGAAGCGAGGAGCGGGATGAGCTTCTTGGATTCGAACTCGGCGTTGACGAGTATATCACAAAACCGTTCAGCCCGAAGATCCTTGTGGCGAGAATTGAGGCGATCCTGCGCCGTGGCAGCGGTACATCAACGGGAGAGATTCTGGAGGCAGATGGAATCCGCGTGGATAAGGATGCCCACGAGGTGACTGTGGATGGGAAGCCGGTGGATCTCAGCAACAAGGAATTTGAACTTCTTACCTATTTTATGGAAAACAAAGGAATCGCCCTCTCAAGAGAAAAGATTCTGAATAATGTCTGGAATTACGACTATTTCGGAGATGCGAGGACTATAGACACCCACGTAAAGAAGCTGAGAAGCAAACTTGGCCCGAAAGGTGACAATATTAAAACCATCTGGGGCATGGGATATAAACTCGAGGTGGATGGATGATGAAATCGATACGATCCAGACTGACGGTCACGTTTATTGGTCTGATTGCTGTGATTCTCGCAGTGATCTGGGGCGTCAATAAGTGGTATCTGGAAGATTTCTATGTAACAAAGAAGGTACAGGCGTTAAATGGCGCCTACGAGGCCATCGATTCCCGGATCGAGGAGAACAAGGAAAACGGGATTTCCATCGAAGACGCCATGAGGAGAGAAAGGGATGCTGACGGAAATATCACGGAAGGAAATTTGCAGCGCCTGATCCGGAATTTCAGCGACAGCGCCAATGTTTCTGTCCTGATCATCGACAACAGCACGGAGGATGCGACGGTCTATTCAACATCCCGTGATACGAAGTTTTTAAAAGACCGCATTGACCGCTATATTTTCGGCTGGACAAAGGCCAAGTACACGATTCTGGAGGAAAATGACCAGTATAAGATCCAGAAGACATACGATCCTCAGCGGGAGAGCATGTACCTGGAGAGCTGGGGATTCTTCTCCGACAACAGCACTGCCTTTATCATGAGCGCACCGCTGTCAAGTATCGGCGAGAGTGTCCGCCTCGCGAATCAGTTTCTGCTCTATGTGGGAATGATCGCTGTATTGATCGGTGCTCTGGTCATATATCTGGTGGCAAAACAGATCACAATGCCGATCTATAAGCTGTCGAACCTCTCAGAGCGCATGTCGGATCTCGATTTTAATGCGAAATATGAGTCTGGAAAACATGATATGGAAGAGATACAGGTTTTAGGAAACAGTATGAACACACTGTCGGAGCGCCTGGAGGAAACGATCTCGGAGCTAAAGTCGGCAAATAACCAGCTCACGAAGGACATCGAAGAGAAGACAAAGATCGACGAGATGCGTAAGGATTTTATCGCAAATGTCTCCCATGAGCTAAAGACACCGATCGCCCTGATTCAGGGATATGCGGAAGGTCTTCAGGAAGGGATGGGCGAGGAGAAGGAAAGCCGCGACTACTATTGTGATGTTATTGTTGATGAGGCCAACAAGATGAACAAGATGGTCAAGCAGCTTCTGACATTGTCTTCTCTGGAGAGCGGAAACGATAAGCCGGTGATGGACCGTTTCAATTTAACGGAACTGGTTCGCGGCGTTGTGAACGCGTCGAAGATCCTGCTCGAACAGAATGAGATTCAGGTGGATTTTGATGCTCAGACGCCGGTTTATGTATGGGCGGATGAATTTAAAATCGAGCAGGTAGTCACAAACTACCTGAGCAATGCAATCCACCATATCGATGGAGAGAAAAAGATCATTATCAAAATGCTTCCGGAAAACAACATCGTCCGTGTATCTGTCTTTAATACCGGAACCCCGATCCCTGAGGATGCGATCCCGAATCTCTGGACGAAGTTCTATAAGGTAGATAAGGCGAGAACCCGTGCCTACGGCGGAACCGGAATTGGTCTTTCCATTGTAAAAGCGATCATGGATGCCCACAACCAGCAGTATGGCGTGAAGAACTGGGAGAATGGCGTGGAGTTCTGGTTTACGCTGGATGGGAGCAATTCATAATATTATGGTAGGAACCCATATGGAATCTGGCAGGAGCAGCTTTTGGCTGCTCCTGTATTTGCTCTTGGCGATCAGGATGATACATCATATTGTATCAATTGAATATATAATATACAATATATAGCATTCTTGGGCTGGACTTGTAATGATATCGCAAAACATGTAAAAAGAAATGAAAAAAATGTAAAAAACAGTTGACTTTTGTCCGGGGATTTGATATTATAATAC
>NZ_QWGO01000039.1:0-24804 GCF_003435535.1 Desulfotomaculum sp. OF05-3
TTATATTATTTTATCTAGCACAACAGGTTAAATTAGTAATCATTTCCCCAGATTCTTAAGAACTGGGATCAGCCGTTTCGCCAAAACTGCCGCCAGAACACATAAAATAAAATCCTCACCGACCGTCAGAAGAAAGCAGTTGACAAACACGACCTTCCATCCGACGCTTACGCCAAGGACAAAATTGCTGCACACATAAAAATAGATCATCCCGCAGCCATAGTCTGCGAGAAGTCCCCAGAATGCAGAAAATAAAAGCCAGGAAAAAGATGTACTTTTCCTGATCTCATATACACGTCCCGTCACATAGGCCGCCGCCGCAAATCCGATCAAAAAGCCGAATGTAGGCTTTAAAAGATACGCCGGACCACCGCCCGTGGCAAAGACCGGGATCCCACACAATCCGATCACCAGATATGTCAGCACGCTGGCAAATGCCCTTTTTGATCCAAGCAAAAGGGCCGCAAGCAGCACAAAGAAAAACTGCAGCGTAAAGTGCATGGGCACTGGCTGCACCGGGATCGTGATCTTAAGAAAAGCTCCGACGCCGATGAGGGCTGTAAACAGCCCTCCGAGCGTCAGATCCCTGATGTTCCATTGCTTCATTAATATGCTTTGCCCCAGTAAACCATCTTGGTTGCCGGTTTGCCGCAGCATACGCAGGTCTCAGCAAGCTTCTCCTGCTTGAACGGCATACATCTGGAGGTCACGCCAACCTGCTCCTTTAACTTATCCTCACATTCCTGGCAGCCGCACCACATTGCGCGGATGAAGCCCGGCTTATTGTCAGCGATATCCTTCATCTCTTCCATGTTGTGTGCGTCGTAGGTGTGGGCGTCACGGTGTGCTTTCGCACGCTCGTACATGTCATGCTGGATCGTCTTTAAGAGCTCATCCACCTTCTCTGCGATCTCGCTTAAAGCAACGGTGATCTTCTCGTGGGTGTCACGGCGTACTAATACAGCCTGACCTGCCTCGATATCCTTCGGTCCAAGTTCTACACGGACCGGGATTCCTCTCATCTCGGACTCGGAGAACTTCCAGCCCGGGCTCTTGTCGGAATCATCAACTTTTACGCGGAAGTTGGAGAGAACCTCCTCGACCTCTCTTGCCTTCTCAAGAACGCCCTCCTGCTGCTGGCGGATCGGAACGATCACAACCTGAGTCGGAGCTACGTTCGGCGGAAGTACAAGACCCTCGTTGTCACCGTGTACCATGATGATGGCACCGATCATACGGGTCGTCATACCCCAGGAGGTCTGGTGAACATATTTTAACTGGTTGTCCTTATCGGAATACTGGATGCCGAAAGCCTTTGCGAAGCCATCGCCGAAGTTGTGGCTGGTTCCGGACTGGAGTGCCTTTCCGTCATGCATTAAGGACTCGATGGTATAGGTTGCCTCAGCACCTGCGAATTTTTCTTTATCTGTCTTCTGTCCGCGAACGACCGGGATCGCAAGGAAATCCTCGCAGAAATCTGCATAGAGGTTTAACATCTGGATCGTTCTCTCCTGAGCTTCCTCTGCTGTCGCATGTGCGGTGTGGCCTTCCTGCCATAAGAACTCTCTGGAGCGGAGGAACGGTCTTGTCGTCTTCTCCCATCTTACTACGGAACACCACTGGTTGTATACCTTCGGAAGGTCACGGTAGGAGTGGATGTCTTTCTGGTAGAAATCACAGAACAGAGTCTCGGATGTCGGGCGGACGCAGAGACGCTCCTGAAGCGGCTCAAGACCTCCCTGTGTTACCCATGCAACTTCCGGTGCGAAGCCTTCTACATGGTCTTTCTCTTTATCAAGTAAGCTCTCCGGGATGAATAACGGCATGTAAACATTCTTTACGCCTGCTTTTTTGAAGCGCTTGTCCAGTTCATGCTGGATGTTCTCCCATATCGCGTATCCGTCCGGTTTGATGACCATGCAGCCCTTTACGCTTGCATAATCACATAATTCTGCTTTTTTTACAACGTCTGTGTACCACTGCGCGAAATCGTCTTCCATAGAAGTGATGGATTCCACAAGTTTCTTCTCTCTTGCCATTGCTTTTCTCCTTTATATGAATTCTTGGATTGCATACATCTAAAATTTCTGAGGATGCAGGACGCCTGTTCCGTTCCGGGGCACTCCCCGTGGAAACGAAAAAAATGTGCCTTGGCACATTCTCGCGCCTCGCGCGGTCGCTTGCGACAATCTACATCTTCGCGCGAGTGCGCATCTTTGGCACATTAGTGCCTTTTTATGTAACAGGAAATTCCAAGGAATTCCCTGTTACATAAAAAAGGCTGTCGTCCACAAAAGGGACCGACAGCCGGCGTTACCACCCAAATTAGCTCCCGCACTTTACGGGAACTCTCCTCTGATATCCGTTAACGCCGGATCTACGCTGTACTTAGCAATGTAGTCATTCACTGCGGCAATCTGTTTTCACTGCCGTTTTCCACATCTCTCGCACAAAGCTCCGAGGCCGGTTCAACAACGCGCACATGGAAGCTCTCACCGTCTGCTTCCTCTCTGGGATGCCGCCATTCATCTACTTTCCCTCTTCAATGCCTGTCTGATATGCATATATGATGGATTTTAATGGATTTTTCCATGTTTGTCAAGACTCCGGGACGGATTTTGCAGGCCGGCATCACCATCCCGGAGTCTCACACTTTCTGTGTCCATTCTAAACACACGATCTTTAAAATATCAGCTTGATCAACAGCCATCCCGCCGCGATGCATAACAGCACCAATGCAAATGCCGTGGAAATTCCGAATACGATTGCTCCGACAGCGATGGATAAGATAAATCCAAACAAACTCAGCACCGCGCCGAGAAGTTTTCCACATACGCCAAGCACAAGACCAACGCACTTAAAGATCACGACAAGAAATACGATCGCAAATAAAATTGACATGATTTCGCCTCCAGTCAAACAAAATCTCGAGGATTTCTTCGGCTTATTATATTCCCACTGTCAACATTTGTAAATATAAATCAGCTCCCAATCGCTAAATACCTGATCTGGTGTTACAGTTCATGCTTACATGAACTGTAACCGATTTTGCCGATGCTTCGCATTCCAAATCGGCAAAATCCGCTGCCATAACTGTATTGTACGGGATTTTCAGTTCAGAAAATCCCTATCCATACACGGTAATGAGCCGCCCAGTTCCGTCCTTCTGGTAAACACGGTGGGAGATCGAGATAACAGTACGTCCTTCCGACGCGCTCTTTAATGCCCGGAGCACCACCTCCTCCGTCTCCGCGTCAAGGTTCGCCGTGATCTCATCGAGAAGCAGGATCCCAGGTTTTCCGGCAACGGCTCTCGCGATGGATAAGAGCTGCCACTGACCCTGGGAGAATATCTCCGGTTTACATAATGTGTCATAGCCATCATCCAGGCTCACGATCGTCCCATGGAGTCCCACGAGCTTCGCGGCCGCCTGCACCGCCTCGTCCCCGATCGCCGGGTCAAACAGTGTGATCTGGTCGCGGACCGTGCCCGGAACCATATGAAAGGACTGTTCCACATAGCCGAACTTCTTTCTTTTCTCCTTGTCAGAGAGCCGATATGCCGCCTCGCCCTCAATCAGAGCCTCACCGGAATTCGGGCGATAGAGTCCTAAAAGCAGCTTAAAGATCGTACTCTTTCCGGCGCCGGTACGTCCCGTCAGCGTTACCTGCTCGCCCGGATAGATTGCGAAATTCATGTCATTTAAAACGATGTGGTCGTCGTAGCCGAAGGTGACATCTTTAAACTCCACGCATGGTTCTGTATTTTCGAAAATTCCGCTATCATTTACCTTGGCCGCGTCTAAATCTATACTCGCCGCACTGGTGTCCCCGGAACTATTCTCCGCTCTCCCCTGCGCATTCTCTAATTCCTGTACAGCGCCATTCTTTCCAACTGTATGTCTGGAATCCACAAGTGCTCTCTCTTCTACCATCTCCCTCTCCGGCTTCGCCAGAAACTCGTTGATCCGGTAAACACCCGCAACCGCCGACTGGATCGTCTGGATCTCCATGCCGAGATTCTCGATCGGCGAGAATACCTGGGAAATATAGTTGATGACTGCGACAGATTTTCCCACGGACATGCCGAACAATGCCAGGATCTTCGCGTTTCCGGATGCCGCAAGCAGCATGACGATCGCCACCGCCACCGCATTCAGGAACAGGATCAACGGCGAGTAAACAGCGTCGTAAAAGTTCGTCTTCTCGACCGCCGAATAGCTCTCCCCGATATAGTCATCATACCTTTTCTCCATATACGTCTCTTTTCCAAGTGTATGAATCGTTCTGATACACCGGATTGTCTCCGGAACATGATTTGTGACACGGCTCATTGCCGCGCGATTCTCTAACTGCGCCGTCAGCATCTGCTTCTGGACGATTCTCGTGAACGCAAAGATCACCGGAATCAATACAACAAGAAGCAGCGCAAGTCCCCGGTTCTGGAACCAGATCACCGCAAAGATACTGATGACTCTGCAGGCATCCGCGAACATGCTGATGATTCCGGAGGTAAACAATGCCTCCACGGTATCTACATCGCCCACAAACCTGGATACCACAGCACCCGGCTCTTCCTTATTTAATGTGTCAGTGCTCAGCCGGACAAGCTTCTTCGAAAGCTCGCTTCGGAACGCATGGGTCATCTTCTGTCCAAACACAGTCAGGAAACTTTCTCTCAAGGACTCCAGCGCCCCCGACAAAAAGATCAGCAGAAAATACTCTGCTGCCATGGAAAATCCCGGGAAATTTCCGCCGGCGATCCGGTCAATGATCTTTCCGAGAACGAGAGGCGGAAGCAGGGAAATGACAACGGCACCTGTCACCGTCAGAATGATTCCGATGGAAAGCCATTTTTCCCGCACGACGGTATTTCCGATAATCGATGCCGCGCTGATACGTCTATTTGCAGTCATGATTTCCATCTCCTCTCCCCAGAATTTTCATGCGGTCTCCCTGATGGATTCCCGCGATTTCCGCTTCTTTTCGTTGTCTATTCAATATCCTCATATTTCTGTGCGCCGTCAGGATGATCCTTTTTCTCACTTGACAGAATGTTTTCATCTTTCTCCGAAATCTGCGCCCTGTAAAGCTCCGCGTACTGCGGATTTTCCGCCATCAACCTCTCATGGCTGCTGCATGTTCCCATCTTCTGGTCCATCCAGATCACCTGGTCGAACTCCGGGAACAGGTATAGTCTGTGGGAGATCAGGAACACGATCCTGTCTTTCGAGAGCTCCTTCACATGCTCAAATACCTGTTTTTCTGTATTTCTGTCAAGCGCCGAGAACGGATCATCCAGAACCAGCACCGGCTTTCCATGGCAGAGTGTTCTCGCCAACGCAAGACGCGCCGCCTGCCCTCCCGAGAGACGGACGCCACTGTTTCCCACAACGGTCTTCTCCTTCTCCTCCATCTCCCGGACCTCCTCGTCGAAACATACAGCCCTAAGCCATGGCCAGACGTTGTCATCATCCCCCAAGAGCACGTTGTTTTCCACGCTGTCTCCCAGAAGCTCCGGATCATGTCCAAGATACCCGATGATCCGGCTCCGCTCATTTTCCGTGTAGGAGGAAAGTTCCCTGCCGCCGTAAGTCAGATGACCCTCATACGGATATTCGCAGAGAAAACTCTTTCCCAGTGTAGATTTTCCGCACGCCACCGGCCCCGTGATGCCGACGATCTGACCTGGTTTCGCGGTGAAGGAAATCTCCTTAAAGATCGGGTCACTGCCCGGATAGGCGAAAGTGAGATGATCAGCTACGGCTACGTTTTCTTTGACGCTGTTCTTTTCTGACTGCTGCCCGGATTTATGCACCGCACTGCCTCCCGGTCCATTCTTCATATCCTTGTCGGAGTTTTCAGCATTGTAGTTTTCATTCTGCGCCGCGATCTCATCTTTCTCCACAGCCTCAGACGCCCGCTCCATGTACGGATGGATCCTCTTCCAGGAAACCTGCGCCTTGTGGACCACATTGAAGAGCTTCGCCGCCTTCGAGGACTTATCGGAGAGCTTCGCGTAACATGCCAGGAATGTGGTAAATGCCGCCACATCCCATGACGTCCAGCCCATTCCGAGGATATTTTCTGAACCGAAATACAGGATCATCACAGTTCCCGCCATAGCGATCACCTTGTAGACCGGCGGCAAAGCCGCGTTCCAGATATTCGCCTTCACAGCTGCTTGTTCATACTCTTTTAAGTGGACTTCGTAGTTCTCCCCGCGCTCCTTCTCACATCCGAAAACACGGTATGTAATGGCGTTGGTGATCCGGTCCAGGGTCACCGCGTTGAGCTTTCCGGTCTGCTTCTTGTAAGCTGCTCCCGTTGTCTGGACGATCCGTTTCATCTTCTCTGCTATAATATAGGAAAAAGGAGGAAAGATCATGGAACAGAGCGCCAGTCTCCAGTCGTAATAGAGCAGCATGCACACATATCCGAAAAGTGCCACACCTGTATCAAAGATCTCCGTGGTAAACTTTCTCATACCTTCCACGCAGTCATCCACGTCGGAGATCGCCTTCGTGATGACATTTCCGGCGCCCTCTTTTTCCAGCTCCACACGGGATTTATGTATCAGTGTCCGGTACAGGATCCGCTTCATCCGCCGGTTTACATTGTTGGCGAACCGGCGCACATAGAACCGCTTGATATATCTCGCCAGCTGCACCGTTCCGATCACGATCACATAGGCGGGCGCCAGCCGGAGCATCGCCGGAAAACGCTCCGTCCCTGTCAGGATCTGCATCAGGCAGCCCGCCATCTTTCCCTCAAACCATGGCCCCGCCATGAGGCCCAGGTTATAGATCAATCCCGACACTGTGATCAACGCCAGAACCTTCCATTCTGCCCGGAAATACATCATGATCTTATCTGGGCGAAAATTTTTCTTTTCCATTGCTGTTCTTTCCTGAAGTCTTATAAACTTTTCCGAGTTACCGATTTCTCTCTGAAGCAGCTTCTTCCGGAGTGTCTGTTTTTATTTTTGCTGCAATTTCTTCAAAAATATCTTTTTTCTGCACCAGACCCAGAATTTCTCGTTCTCTTTATTATCACCGCTGCTTTCAAGATCCTAGCTTCAAACAGTTCTATTTTTTACATTTTTTTCATCTGCACCCTCTATATTCTCTTCCTTATGCTTCTCCACTAACTCCGCTACATCCACAAATCCAGCTCTCCGCTCATTCTTCGACCGCCAGTACAGTTTGTCGAGCGTCTCACAAAATGCGTTTTTCTCCTCCTCCGGCAGCTCCGCCAGCAGCCACTCATAAAAGACCGCCTCGATACTCGCCTTCGAATTCTTTAATGCCTCCGCCTTTTTTGTCGCGTAAAGCAGCTGGCTTCTTCCATCCGCCGGATTCGGCTTTCTCTCGAGATACCCTTTTGCCTCCAGGCTTGCCGCCCGCCTCGCCGCAGCGCCCTTATCGATCTTAAGAGTCTCCCGTACCTCCGTCTGGGTGATTCCCGGATTGTGGCGCACGAGATGGATAAAATCGAATTCCGCTGTTCCGATCCCCTCTTCCTTCATGGTCTGCACCGTGAACTTTCCAACCTCACGGGCGATCTTTGTGATCTTTCTTCCAGTCTGGTCCATAAAGTCTCCTCCAAATATCGCTTTACTTTTGCTCCCCCGGCTTCACGCTATCTGCGTATTTTGTTTTTTCCTTGTTCCATGGAATTACAATATCGTGAAGCGCGGCGGACGCCCTCATTCATATCCGTCCTGTCTCACCGCCATGCAAATTTTAACACAATTTCGCTCCAGATAGTTGTATCATCAACTAAATTGGATGATAGTACAACCATCTAATTTTGTCAACCTCATATTTCTGCTTTTTCTTTGAAAATAATGTCTTTACTTTATTTTCTTAAAATTTCAGTATGAAAAACGGCATCCAGTAAAAGAATGATATTATTTTAACAAAGTCTGCCATTTTGTTGTTGATTTTGTCCAAATTTCATGTATAATGGAAGTGAAAGATATCATTATTGCCTGTAAAATTTCCAGGTAATGGTACCTGTTCAACCCTGAACATGTACAAGACGATAGTCCTGCCCCACTGCGGTCGGGACCAAATTTATGAAAAGAGGTTAGATAAGCGATGGCAAAGATTGATTTAAGCAAGTATGGCATCACCGGAACCACAGAGATCGTCTACAACCCGTCTTACGAGATGTTATTCGAGGAGGAAATGAAGCCGGAACTCGAAGGCTACGAAAAAGGACAGGTCAGCGAACTCGGAGCAGTTAATGTTATGACCGGTATCTACACCGGCCGTTCACCGAAAGATAAATTTATCGTTGTGGATGAAAATTCCAAAGATACTGTATGGTGGACTTCTGACGAGTATAAGAACGACAACCATCCGGCTTCCCAGGAAACCTGGAAGGCAGTAAAAGATATCGCATTAAAAGAGCTCTCCAACAAGAGACTTTTCGTTGTCGACGCATTCTGCGGCGCAAACAAAGACACCCGCATGGCGATCCGTTTTATCGTTGAGGTCGCTTGGCAGGCACACTTCGTAAAGAACATGTTCATCAAGCCGACTGCTGAAGAGCTTGAGAACTTCGAGCCGGATTTCGTTGTTTATAACGCATCCAAAGCAAAAGTTGAGAACTACAAGGAACTCGGCTTAAACTCCGAGACAGCTGTTGTCTTCAATATCACAAGCCGCGAGCAGGTTATTATCAACACCTGGTACGGCGGAGAGATGAAGAAAGGTATGTTCTCCATGATGAACTACTACCTTCCGTTAAAGGGCATCGCATCTATGCACTGCTCCGCTAACACAGATATGGAAGGCAAAAACACAGCGATCTTCTTCGGACTTTCCGGAACAGGTAAGACAACTCTTTCCACAGATCCGAAGCGTCTCCTGATCGGTGATGACGAGCACGGCTGGGACGACAACGGAGTATTCAACTTCGAGGGCGGCTGCTACGCTAAAGTTATCAACCTTGATAAAGAATCCGAGCCGGATATCTACAACGCGATCAAGCGCGATGCTCTTCTCGAGAACGTAACACTTGATAAAGACGGTGTGATCGACTTCGCTGACAAGAGCGTAACCGAGAACACCCGTGTATCCTATCCGATCGACCATATTAAAAATATCGTTCGCCCGATCTCCGCAGGTCCGGCAGCTAAGAACGTGATCTTCCTCTCCGCAGATGCATTCGGTGTACTTCCGCCGGTATCCATCCTGACTCCGGAGCAGACAAAGTACTACTTCCTGTCCGGTTTCACAGCAAAGCTTGCTGGTACAGAGCGCGGAATCACAGAGCCGACACCGACCTTCTCCGCTTGCTTCGGTCAGGCATTCCTGGAGCTCCATCCGACAAAATACGCGGAAGAGCTTGTTAAGAAGATGGAAAAGAGCGGCGCTAAGGCATACCTCGTTAACACAGGCTGGAACGGAACCGGCAAGCGTATCTCCATCAAAGATACCCGTGGAATCATCGACGCGATCTTAAACGGCGATATCTTAAACGCACCGACAAAGAAGCTCCCGCACTTCAACTTCGAAGTTCCGACTGAGCTTCCGGGCGTTGATTCCAAGATTCTCGACCCGCGTGATACATACGCAAACGTTGCTGACTGGGAAGAGAAAGCAAAAGACCTCGCAGGCAGATTCGTCAAGAACTTTGCAAAATATGAGAGTAACGAAGCTGGTAAAGCCCTCGTTGCCGCTGGCCCGCAGATCTGATCGTCTTACTGATTTAGCTTTATAAGCTGATAAATGTCAGAGGACACTGCATGTAACGTGCAGTGTCCTCTTTTTGCATCTTATCACTATTACGATCCTTAACATTCTGAGCCAGCAGGATCCGCTCCTACTATAAGCTGGTCTTTCCTGTTCAGCGCTCTCTACTCCGCATGTGCCGCCGTCTTAAGCGCCAGCCGTACCAGATCATCCATGGACTGGGCATGTTCCCGCTCTGGAAGGTCCACAAAGATCTCCTGTCCGTTCTCGTCATAGCGGATTCCTGTTGTGATTCCCACCATCATCAGAGCCCGGCATCCAAACTCTGCTGCCGCCGTATAAAATGCGCAGCCCTCCTGTTCAGAGCACAGCATACCGTACTTCTTCCACATCTTCGACTTATAATTTTCGTCGCGGTAAAGTCTGTCGTTGCAGACCGTTCCGCCCACGTACGTCACGAGATGTTCCTCATCCGCAATGCGTTTCGCGGTGCTCAAAAGCCCGAAATCTGCCACCGGTGAGAAATGTCCGTTGAACATGTTGTCGTTGATTCCGCTGGTGGTGCTGACCGCCTGGGACAGGACGATATCGAAGTTTTTCATATCGTCCTGATAGCCGCCGGAGGTACCTGCACGCACCAGGATCTTACAGCCATAATCCCTGCAGAGCTCCGTGGCGTAGATCAGCATGGACGGTCCGCCCATTCCGACTGCCATCACAGATACCCGTACTCCCTCAAACATTCCCGTATAGCAGTACGCACACCGCACATCATTCACAAGCACCGCATCTTCCAGATAATGTTCCGCGATATACTTCGCCCGGTTCGGATCTCCTACCAGGACGATCCGCTCAGAAATTTCGCCGACTTCGGCATGATTATGCATCGTCATCTGTATTCACGCTCCTTTTTCTTTCATATGTATATACTACCATAATTTCACCGGATTGTCTGCCGGAAACCATGGTTACTCCACTTTCAGCGCATTCGGATAGATCTTTTTCAGCACCTCATCCCCATAATGCTCATCCATCACCTGCTGCCAAGCGGAATCCGCTGGGATTCCCTTTTCCCTCTCACTGCTTCGCACAAGGGCCAGCCCGGAGACCGCCATGTCCACGCAGAAAAATATCAGGAGAAGCCATGTCGCTGCCTTTCCGAAGTTTATCGGAATCTTCTCGATCCAGGCGGACATTACCGGGTAGATACCCTTGATCCATGCCACAGCCGCAATTCCCCAGAAAAAGCAATACAAAAGATTGATCCGCCCGCCAAGGTTAAACGGAATCTTACTGTAGTCCCAGAAAACTTTTCCAAAGAGCATTTCTGTCAAAACGCTGCAGGTATACTCATAGGCACCGCCGAGGAATGTTCCCATAAAGAACAGGAACCGGTCGGAATACTTCCGGTAGCGGTACAGCAGCATCGTCGCCGCAGCCAGGGCCACGCCCCAGACGATGCTGAACGGTCCCCAGACAAAGCTGCTGCGGCTCATCCACACGCCCGCCGTCACCCGGCAGAAGATCGTCTCCACGATATCTCCGAGGAACGCGCCGACTACCAGAAGCAGCGCGATCTTGTAAAAACAAAGGCCGTAGGCGAATATCGTCTTTCTCTGCTCAGCCTCCGCCTGGAGCTCCTCCCGGTATACCGCCTCCGGGTAGGCGTTCTGGATACGGCGGTCCACCCAGCCATAGATCTTCCGCTCAAGCCTTGAGCTCACACCTGTGAGCCAGGAATCCACGCCTTCCCACTGGCGGATCCTGCGGCTTCTGCCGGATAAGATACATAAGGTCGCCGTGACATCCATCGCCAGCACAGCCGCCAGAATCCACACGATCAGATGCCCCGGAGTCCGCGGGAGCATCCGGAATACCCGCACCAGGACCGGTGCACCCCACCGCATCGTAGCGGCGCCAAGAACGCCCCATACGATAGACACCGGCACACAGATATATCCGTCCAGGTTCCATTTCATGTGGGAATAATCCCACCACCGCTCATGGTACATCCTCTCGATCACATGGCCAGCGATCCACTCCGCCAGAGTCGAAAAGATCATACTGCCGAGAAACAGCCAGATTCCATGCAGTTCCCGGCAGACAACAAGCATCGCGGTTCCCGTAATACCGTAAAGCACGCAGAACGGCCCATTCACGAGCCCTCTGTTTACAAACCGTCTCTGCCGCACTGCCGCTGTCACCGTCTCGAGAACCCAGCCGAAAAAGCTGAACGCAAAGAACAGCCACAGTCGCTCAAATCCTGTATACCCCATATTTTGTACCTATCCTCTCCTGATTTTTCTTTTGTTTTCCCGGAAGCATTGCCTCATTTGTGCATCTGTTCCCAGAATACTGTCCTCCGCTTTTTCATTCCCTTATTTTCCATCCTGCTTCTATAAAAAGCAGAGCATGTATCCAGATATTTTACCACATTTCTTCTTCATATAGAATATGTTTCTTTTATTTCGTTTTTTCAAAGTTTTCCTATTTAAATAAGGACATCTGTTTTCCATTCATGTTCCCAAACCGCTGCCCCAATCCCTCGTCCGTTTCATTTTTCTCTCCTCTTTCCCCCTTCTTTAGAAAACATTTTCAACCTGACCTTTTTCTGCATTTTTATGGATTTCTACCAAATTTTCTTAATTGATTTCCAATTTTTTTCTCATAATAAATTGTTCATATTTCCATAATTATATGTTATACTAAATAAGTTCGTGTTACGCGGACAAATACAATTTTATATCAAAGGAAGGTTTCTTATGGAAAACACCAAGAAAATCGACTGGTACACCCTGGCCTTCATGGCATTCTCCACGGTTTGGGGATTCGGAAACGTGCTGAATGGCTTCGTTTACTTCAACGGAGTACAGGTAATCTTCAGCTGGGTTCTGATGTTCGCTCTCTATTTCGTGCCTTATGCCCTGATGGTAGGTGAGCTCGGCTCCGCTTTCAAGCAGTCCGGCGGCGGCGTCAGCTCCTGGATCCACGAAACGATCGGCCCGAAATGCGCTTATTACGCTGGCTGGACTTACTGGGCTTGCCATGTAACTTACATCGCAAGTAAAGGAAGCGGCGGATTAAAGGCATTAAGCTGGATGGTATTCCAGAATGGCTCCACTTACGACACATTCCCGACGATCGCTGTACAGATGGCAACACTCGCTGTCTTCCTGTTCTTCTGCTGGGTTGCAAGCCGCGGCTTAAACCCGTTAAAGAAATTAGCAACGATCGCTGGTTCCAGTATGTTCGTAATGTCCATCCTGTTCATCTTAATGATGTTCGCAGCTCCGGCAATCAACCCGAACGGCGGTTTCGTTTCTGCTGATTACACAGTAAAAGGTCTGATTCCGCAGTTCAACGTGAACTACTTCACATCCCTCTCCATCCTTGTATTCGCAGTCGGCGGATGCGAGAAGATCTCCCCTTATGTAAATAAGGTAAAAGATCCGTCCAAGGGATTCCCGAAGGGTATGATCATGTTAGCCGTTATGGTTATGGTCTGCGCGATCCTCGGAAGTATCGCGATGGGCATGATGTTTGATCCGGCTGTCATCAACGAGAGCACAGACAGCTTCAAGTCCTACGTTTCCAACGGCGCTTACTGGTCCTTCCAGAAGCTCGGTGAGTACTATCATGTTGGCAACCTCCTGCTCGTTATCTACGCAGCATGCAACGCCATCGGTCAGTTCTCCACACTTGTATTAAGTATCGACGCTCCGCTTCGTATACTTCTTGACAACGAGGATGCAAGACAGTTCGTTCCGTCCGGCCTCTTAAAGAAGAATGAGCATGGCGCATACATCAACGGTATCAAGATGGTTATCTGCTTATCCGGCAGCATCATCCTGATCCAGTCCTTCGTACCGGGTGCTGCATCCGTTCTGACTCAGTTAAACAAACTGAATTCTGTAACCATGCCGCTTCGTTACTTGTGGGTATTCGCAGCATACATTGCTCTCAGAAAATCCCTCAACAAGTTCAACCCGGAGTACAAATTTACAAAGAACCAGACAATTGCCCTTGTTGCAGGCGGCTGGTGCTTCTTCGTAACCGCAGCTTGCTGTCTCCTCGGAATGTATGTTGAAGGCGATATCGCTTCCACAGCATTAAATGTAATCACACCGGTAGTGCTCACAGCACTTGGTCTGATCTTACCGGAGATCAAAAAGCGGGAAGTTGCAAAGGCAAAATAATTTATTTCAATGACAAAAAGACTCTGGAGTATTCTGATCAAAAATATCAGAATTCCAGAGTTTTTTTCAGTTCATTTCAATTTACACTTCCTCGATCCGATGCAACTCCCACACTCTCACATTCACCGGTTCCACGGCGCCGCCGCAGTATGGGCAGACGCGATCGCCAAGACCGACAATCGGTGCGCCGCAGTGGGGACAATTGACACCAATAGCAGTCTCGCCAGCGCGTATCTTTGTGATATCCTGGATGTAGACCAGCTCCATATTGAAGCGGTGCTGTTCTTTTTCCTGCTCCACATTTTTCTTTTTATCCGGCGTCTTTAATGTGTGCAGGTACTCCACCGCGGACTGGATCCGGATCCGGCATTTTCCCGGATCTTTGTCGTATCTGGAGATCTCCGTCTGATGGACATGGATCGCGTCAAATTCTTCCCGGATCTCCTTCTCTTCCATCTCCTCGATCTTCAGCCGTACCTGATCCCTTAAGGCCACAGACACCTTTCCAAGGTAAGAGAGATCTCGGTGCTCTAGCGCCTCCAGATAGCCCTTTAACTGATTCTCACACCTCTGCTTCCACTCCGGCCAGTGAAACTCCGGGAAATCCTTCTCGATCCGCGGAAGTTCCACCCTCGTCATTCCGGACACCGACTTCGGTGTATCGTCCTCCAGCGCTTCCTGACGTTTCAGCCCTTCGATCAGACTCGAGGTTCCGAAAAATTCCCGCGAAATCTGCCGGATCTTAAACATCACAAAAAAGAGAGCTCCGATCAGACCCAGCCCAGTCACGATCGCAACGATGAGGATCGCGTTTCCTGCTGTCATATCGTTTCCTCCTGCTGTAAGGAATCCTCCAAACGGACCCCTTTCGTTATCGTGGTTTCACCATGTATTTTCAACTGCTGACCACATAGACAAAACAGGGCGACCAGCCGGAGTTCTACTCCAACCGCCGCCCCAGGATCATCCATTATTTATTTAAATAATCGATCGCAGTCTGTGCTAACAGGGAAGAACCTCTCCAGAGGATATCCTCGTCCACATCGAAACGGCTGTTATGCAGCGGCCATACCGGATCCTGCTCCGGTTTTGCGGTGCCGAGCCATACAAATGCGCCCTTCTTCTCTTTCAGATAGAAGGAGAAGTCCTCCGCCGGCATTGCCGGGAGTTTTACATCCACAACATCATCTTTGCCGAAAAGCTTGATTGCTGTATTGCGGATCAGCTCAGCGTCCTCCTCATGATTTACAAGTGCCGGATAGCCATGACCATAGTTGATATCAGCAGTTGCGCCGGACTGTAAGCAGAGACCATCGAGAGTCTTTCTCATGGAATCCTCGATCATCGCGCGGGTGTCCTCATTTAATGTACGAACGGTTCCGTCCAGTGTACAGTCACCTGCGATAATGTTGTATCTTGTTCCTGCGTTAAAAATACCGAATGTCACAACAGCATTGTCAAGCGGATCAACTTTTCTGCTGACGATGGTCTGTGCGGCCATAACGAACTGGGAACCGAGAACAACAGCGTCAATACCCTGATTCGGTTTTGCGCCATGGGCAGTCTTACCATGGATATTGATCGTAAAGTGGTCTGTTGCAGCCATTAACGGGCCTGCCTTCACCCCGATCTTGCCGTGCGGAAGATCCGGCCATACATGAAGACCGAATACAGCTTCCACATCATCCATATATCCGGAATGGAGCATTCCTCTGGATCCGCCAACCGGAGACATCTCCTCCGCAGGCTGGAAGATCAGTTTCACCGTTCCGGCGATCTCTTCTCTTCTCTCGCAGAGAAGCATTGCAGCACCAAGAAGACCCGTCATGTGGTTGTCATGTCCGCAGGCATGCATAACACCGTCATTCTTGGATTTATAAGGAACCTCATTCATCTCCTGGATCTGTAATGCATCCATATCCGCACGGAGAGCAACGACTTTACCCGTTTTCTTTCCCTTGATAACTCCGACTACACCGTATCCGCCGACATTTTCATATACTTCGTCGCATCCCATCTCCTTCAGATACTCTGCTACCTTCTTTCCGGTTCTTTCCTCATGCTGGGAAACCTCCGGGTGCATGTGAAAATCTCTTCTGATTTCAGATAATTTCGGCATGAAAGCCTTTGCTGACTCCGTAATTGTGCCCATTTTTATGTCCTCCTTATTTTTGAAGTCTTAACAAAAAGAACCCGGTGACAGTCCGTCTCCGGGTTCTTCTGAGTTCTCTGAATTATAAACCAAGAGCCTCTTTAACTTTAGCAACGATATGAACACCGATGTCCTTAGAAGCATCTACAGACTGAGCGCCGATGTGCGGGGATACGATGAAGTTATCGCACTCGAACAGCGGGCTTGCGAATGTATCATTACCGGTTAAGCCGCTGCCTGCAAGCTCGTTCTCCATAACGTCTGCTGCGTAGCCGCCGATTCTGCCCTCTTTCAGAGCTTCATACATATCAGCCTCGTTTACGATACCGCCACGGCTCATGTTAAGAACAACAGCGCCGTCTTTCATCTCAGCGATGGATTTCTTGTTGAAGAGATCCTTTGTCTCCGGTGTCAGCGGTACATGGATGGAGATGAAATCAGCAACCTTGATCAGCTCGTCGATAGAAGCCTTTGTTGCGCACTGCTGCTTAAATACGTCGTCCGGAAGGAACGGATCGTAAGCAACGATGTTCATCTTGAATGCACGGCCAAGCTCGCCTACACGCTGACCGATACGACCGAATCCCATGATACCAAGAGTCTTTCCTCTTAACTCACGGCCTTCGAATTTGTACTTATCCCACTCATGGTTATATTTTACATCGTAGTTTGCTGTAAAGGTTCCACGGGAGATGTCTAACATCTTGGAAATTGTTAACTCTGCTACTGCGTTTGCGTTTAAGCCCGGTGCGTTGAATACCTGAATTCCTTTGGATTTCGCATATTCCATATCGATATGGTTTAAACCAACGGAGCAAACGCCGATAACCTTTAAGTTCTTAGCTGCGTCGAGGATCTCTTTGTCGATCTTCGGGTCTACACGCATGATCAGGACATCAACATCACCGATCTCAGCGATAAGCTGCTCTTTGCTGGACGGAAGATTGTCAGCTGTTTTAACATTCATGCATTTGCTGAGTTCCTCAGCGATACCACCCCATACTTTATCAATGATAAGGCAATTCATAATAAAATTCTCCTTTCAAGAAATGAAATTATTCCCCAAACCCTCAGTGAACAGGAATTACCCTGCTCTCATTATATTTTACAAAACCAAACTAATTTTGTAAAGCATTTTCGCGAATATGTTTTATTTTCTTAATAGCCGTCATGCCGTCAACGCCCTCTCGCAGACGCCAACAACTTAAAAGGGATGCCGTCGGACACACTCCCCGACAGCATCCCCAATATTCAGAACCTAATGCTCTTTATGCAGTTTTCGCAAATCGGAAGCTGTCATATTTGAGACTCGCTTCAAACTACCAAGCGATACCCTGAGCCATCATAGCATCTGCAACCTTCTGGAAGCCAACCATGTTAGCACCTGCAACCAGGTTGTAGCCAAGGCCATACTTCTCAGCGCACTCAGCAGAACCATCATGGATCTCTGTCATGATCTGATGAAGCTTATCATCAACTTCCTTAGCTGTCCAGGAGATTCTCTCGCTGTTCTGGCTCATCTCGAGAGCGGATACAAGAACACCACCAGCGTTAACAGCCTTAGACGGAGCAACAACCATGTTCTTCTGATCCATTAAGAATCTAAGAGCTTCGTTTGTTGTCGGCATGTTAGCAACTTCGATGTAGTACTTGATGTTGTTAGCAACGATTCTCTTAGCCTGTGTAAGGTCTACATCGTTCTGTGTAGCACACGGCATGATGATATCAACTTTCTCGCCCCACGGCTTGTCTCCAGCTACGAACTTGCAGCCGAACTTATCAGCGTAGTCCTGAACTTTGTTACGTCCAGAAGCTCTCATCTCAAGCATGAAGTCGAATTTCTCTTTTGTTGTAATTCCGTCCGGATCGTAGATGTATCCATCCGGGCCAGAAAGTGTAACAGCCTTAGCACCTAACTCAGCTAATTTCTGTACAACGCCCCAAGCTACGTTACCGAAACCAGCAACTGCAACTGTCTTACCCTCTAATGTGTCATGCTCATGTTTCATAACAGACTCAAGGTAGTAAACAGCACCGAAACCTGTAGCTTCCGGACGAATTAAGGAACCACCGAAGGAACGAGCCTTACCTGTTAATACGCCGTTCTCGTAAGCACCTCTGAGTTTTCTGTACTGACCGAACAGATAACCGATCTCACGTCCGCCAACACCAAGGTCACCAGCCGGAACATCGACATCCGGACCAATGTGACGATATAACTCTGTCATGAATGCCTGGCAGAATCTCATAACTTCTCTATCGCTCTTGCCGTTCGGATCGAAGTCGGAACCACCCTTAGCGCCGCCGATCGGAAGTGTTGTTAAGCTGTCTTTGAATGTCTGCTCGAAACCTAAGAATTTCATGATGGAAAGGTTTACGCTCGGTGCGAATCTTAAACCTCCCTTGTACGGTCCAATTGCTCCGTTGAACTGTACACGGTAACCTGTATTTACATGAATGTTTCCGTTGTCATCCTCCCACGGAACACGGAACTCGATAACTCTCTCCGGGATTACCATTCTCTCAAGAAGGGCAACCTTCTCATACTCCGGATGTGCATCTACAACCGGACCTAAGGAAGATAATACTTCTTCTACAGTCTGGCAGAACTCCGGCTCGTTAGCATATTTAGTCTTTACGTCCTCAATTACCCTCTCAACATACTTGCTCATCTCGCAAATACCTCCTTAAATGTTGGTTCTTAAACCCCTGTGCCATTTTGCACCAATAAAAGACTTTTCCCTGCTCATGAACCCCAAATCAAGTCCTTAATTGGATCTCCGAGAAAGCTTTTGTATCTTTTGTATATATAGTTTAAATATCATATATAATACGTTGTTTTTTACTATGTATACAGGATTTCTCGCTGTATCTCGCGATTTGGAAGCTTTCGCATTTCCCTCAATACAAATCTTACAAATCTCTTGATCTATTTGGGACTCATTTTGCTTACGTCCTTTATTTGTCTTTATTCTAACATACCCTTTTGACTTTGTCAACAATCTGTGGTACGATTCTTATAAAAGCTGATTTATCGACATGCCTGTCATTAATAGCATGTCCTTATATAAAAAAAGGGAGGTTCGGCCATGATCAGCATCAGTATCATAAGTCCTTTAAAATCAATGGCTGTCATCGATAAAGCGATCGAACACAACGACTTTGGATGTGTATTTCACAGGTACGTTTACGAAAATCTGGAAGAAATTAAAGACATATACGAACAGTGTAAGGACATCTCCGATGTGCTGTTTTTCTCCGGGGAACTTGGTTACTCCTATATTCTGACCCATGTGGATGATCTGAAGGTCCCATGCACCTTTATCTCCTATACTGAAAAGACTCTGCTGTCCATCCTGTTAAATTTTGTGATCCATTACCCGGATGTTCCGCTAAACAGACTCTATATTGATTTTCTGACTCCGGTAAATGATTTTATGAATTTAAAGAAATATCTGGATCCGGAACATATGCCTTACTGCTTTGAAAATCCTGTCTATAACTATGAAACCTTAAAAGAGCGGGCTGTGGAGCTCTGGGAAAGTAAAAAGATCGACATGATGTTCACGCGGACCACAAACCAGCTGGAGGTCCTCAACAAGCTTCAGATCCCCTATATCCACTTTCTCCCCACGGAGGAGATGGTCCGCGATTCCATCCGGCACGCAATCAATTCTATCCGCTTAAAACAGAAGAACCAGCTCAACAAGCTCGTGATCCTCATAAAGCTTGTCTATCCCGATAATATCTCCTCACAGGACCGGGAATATCTGGAGATCACCCTTCACAAATATCTTCTTGATTTCCGAAAAGAGTACGCGTACGATTTCTCACTTCACGCAGTCTCCAACCGGTTTGAGCTGGATCTCGACAGTGATCTCTACAAGAGCAGCTTCAGCCGTATCCAGGATCTCATCGCTTTTCTGGATCAGAAAGGCGATCTGGAATTCCGTCTCGGCGCCGGATTCGGAAAATCTCTCGGTGAGAGTCATTATCAGGCAGACCTTGCCCTGCAGGAAGCTGTCAAATACGGAAAGAATGACGGTTTTGTCATCTCCGGCGAGGACAATGCCCTCACCGGCCCGCTCTCTCTTACGAGATCCTTAAATTACAGCTATTCCAACACGAAGGCTCTGGACTACTCCCAGAGCAACGGGATCAACGAGAGCAATCTCCTAAAGATCGTCGGTCTCTTCCAGATGGATAAGGACACGATCATGACAGCTGCCTCCCTGTCCCAGTGGCTCAACATCACGAGCCGCAGCTGCAACCGTATTTTACAACAGCTTCTGGATTCCAATTTAATAGAAGAGATCGAATCCCAGAAGCAGGAAGGCAAGGGACGACCGACGAGGCAGTACCGGTTCTGCAAGAACAACTTTATACGGACCTTCTTCTAGGCTATTATAAAAGACCGCGCTCCGCCACATTTCATGCGGGGTGCGGTCTTTTGTATCACCTGTAAGAGTATGTCAAAGTACATTTTGCGCTGAAGTGGTCACTCGTGATGATCGGCAGCTTCTTTCAGACATATAGCACCATAAAAAACGCCGCCGGGACTGCATCCTTTCCCGGCGGCATCTTTTATGTTTATGTCAGAACATTCTTATTTAAATAGTAACTATTCAGTACCTTCATAGTTACATGCAAAAATCCATTCCAGATCAGCTTCGCTGATGGGATTTTTGCCCTCCAGCCTATGTTTTCTTACGGTCAGCGCAGCAAGTGCGCAGACCTACTGAACAGTTACTTTAAATATATCTTATGCTAATGCAGCAAGCTCTTTTCCAAGTGCCTTGCAGTTCTCAAGAGCCTCATCATCCGGAGTTTCCTGGCAGATAACACCCTCGCCGCCTACAACCGTAGCGCCAGCAGCTTTCATTCTGTCTTCCCAGTCTCTCATCCACTGACCGTCTCCCCAGCCGTAGGAACCGAACAGACCGATCTTCTTGCCGGATGCAAATGCCTCAACCTCAGTTACAAACGGCTCCATCTCGCCTTCCTCAAGAACCTCAGCTCCCATTGCCGGGCATCCAAGCGCGAATGCGGATGCTGCCTGTAAATCATCCATAGATACGGAAGAGATGTCTGTAACAACTGCTTCCTTGCCTGCCTCTGTGATCCCTTCTCCGACTGCTGCAGCCATAGCAGCGGTATTTCCTGTCTGTGACCAGTATGCAACAATAACCTTATCCATTTTTAATTTCCTCCTGAAATTTGTTTTACGGTAACCCGGATCTCGACGTCCACCGCTTTTTTATTATTGGAACCGGCGGTACTTAGGATGCCGCCAGGATATCCCTGATTTCGTTTCCGTTTCCGGTCATGGAGATCACATAATCTCTCGCCCGGTCATATGCCTCAAATGTCTTTAACGCATCTTCCAGGTTTCCATACACTTTCCAATATCCGGAATATAGAAAATCTCTGCCGCCCTTCTTAATGAATCCCTCTACATCCACTGGCGGATACCCGAGAACAAGACCGATCTCATGGGGGAATCCCAGTTTTCCGTCCATGTGCTCCTGATAACCTTCCGCGATGCGGTCCAAAGTTTCCTCAAGACCTAGGTCCTCATATCCGAAGGACGCCATTAACCGTTTTACATCCTCCCGTTCCAGGTATGCCCTGAGCATTCCCGGACGGTAAAGCAGGATCGACAATCTGCCGCGGAATTCATAGAGAACCCGGCAGCATACCGGTGATCCTTCAAAAAGTTTGAACACTTCTTCTTTCTGATCTGCACGCACATTTAAAAGATTCGATAATTTGATGCCTGTGAGAAGCGGTGCACACTGTAAAACTACCTGCTTCTTCGTTCCATTGACCGGGAGCTTCTGTACTACCCCGAAGATCTCTTCGCTCATACGTCATACCGCCTTTCCATCATAATGATTCCGTGCCTTCCGGCCTGTGCTTTCTTACTGTCATCACAGTAAATGTGCAGGTCTGCCGGATTATTGCCTGTTTTCTCATCACATTATCCCACCGGCAGTTCCGGTTTATGCACTGTGCTTTTCAAGAATCTCAGCAAGCGCTGTGCCGCTGCTTGTATGACAGCGGACGATATCAGTACGGTTCTCATCCACCTCATCTAATACGCAGCGCACCATCTTGTGGGATACGGTATTTGTAAACAGAATCAGAAGATCCGGTCTTCCGATCAGTTTATCAAGCCCTGTCTTCATCTGGGTGAAAACTTTCGCTTTATATTTATGATTTTCACAAATTTCTTTATACTGTCTGACCATACGGTCATGTCCGCCAATAATAACAACGCTCATGAATTTTTCCTCCTTTGCTCAAGGGTTAGATCCGCCTAACTGATGCTACAAGGTTAGCATAAACTAACTTCATTGTCAATATCTGTAATTGAGAGTTTTTCCCATTATATTAGTTGCAGCTAATTATTTTGTATAAGAATAACTCTCACCCCATTTACTGTTATTTTTTCTCAAAAGGAAGAATAGACTTTGACTCATTTCACGGATTATGCTATACTAAAATGAAGAATAACAAGGTTCCGTTTAACTGATAATGATCACGGACAATGTTATAACTTTCCGGCGTTTACAGGCTTGTGCTGAACTTATTGCACGGCTGTGTTTTTTTTATGACGGCTTTTCGTACATCAATGCGCTGAAAAGTTTCTAACCACGTTACACGATATATGGGGGTAATTACTTGAAAATCCAGGAATCTGCTGAAAACTATCTTGAGACTATTTTAATGTTAAGCGAAAAACAGCCGTATGTGCGTTCTATCGATATCGCAACTGAGCTCGGCTTCTCCAAACCCAGCGTCAGCGTCGCAATGAAGAATCTCCGGGTCAACAACCTGATCTTGGTAAATGACGAGGGACATATCACACTGACCGATGAAGGCCGCCGGATCGCGGAAACGATCTACGAGCGCCACACAGCCCTCTCCAAATGGCTGATGGACCTCGGTGTCAGCGAGCAGACCGCTCTCGACGACGCATGCCGGATCGAACACGATATCAGTGCGGAGAGCTTCGCTGCAATCAAAGAACATATCAAAAAATATTCTTCCGAAGAGAAAAATTAATGCATCTGGAACGATCTGCCAACAGTTTCAGCGTTATTATGATGATCCCTTGAAAATGTTGGGAACACATCTTTTGTGTTTCCAGCATTATTTTTATGTGCAGATCAGGCTGAATGTGCTGCATTTTTGGGAGACTCACGAAAGTCACCCGAGCAGGGCTTTTCATGCAAATATCCTTTCAGCACCTGCCGTGCACGGTCTTCTCTATGCCAGAAAAAAGCGCAGAGACCATGTACTATCTTTGTCCATGATCCTGCACTTTTCACATTTCAGATTTTGATTTCCGATCAATCTTTATAAGCAAATCCCACAAAGGACAGCTCACATCCGCCTGCCACACGGCGGAAAATATTCACAACGGTACTCATCACGTCGGCAAACACATTGTCCTTCGTCTCAACTCTGACCTTGCCATCGACGATCTCTGCATCTTTAATCTCCGGGAGTTCCAGCACTTCCCGCATGATCTCTGATACTTCCTGTTCCGAAATTTTCTTTGAAAGCTGATAAAATCTTCCCATGATTCTGCTCCATTTCCCTCCCGGAGGAGTATTATTAAAGCGGCTGCATTCTTTTTCGTGACCGCATGTTAGTTATTTCTAACTGCTTTTATCATACTCTTTTTAAAAGAAAATGGAATATCTTTATTGAGAATCTTTCCTATTAAGTAAAATTATTTTTCGTCCAACAAACAGGAAATATCAGTTCCTCGGGACCTCTATTTATTTCACCCACACACCACTGGCGTTCACCTTATATCCGTCCGGTGTCGTCGTGTTCGTCAGCATATACCCGTCAGCCCCCATGTAGTACCAGAGTCCGCTCACTGGAGACTGGAACCAGGCATTCGTGAGGTATCCGCCGGACTTTTTGTCCACCCACCAGCCTTTCGAATTGCTCTTCCACTGGTAGAACGTACCTTTGCTGTAGAGATACATATTGGAGAGAACGCCCGATGCGCAGACATTGTTGATCACGAATCTCTGTCTCCAGGTCTTTCCGTCGGAATCCTTCGCCTGGATCTCAAAAACGCCTGCCTGTCCGGTGTAGGAAGACTTTCCTTCGGATTTTCTCGCGTTCCAGTCCAGTGTATACTGAAGTGTTCCACCTTTTTTTATCGTTCCAAGAGACGCATTAAAATCCCTGATCGGATTTCCCATTCCGTCATATGCCTTCACGGTATATGTCGCGCTGGCAGCCGCCTCTGTAAACGTCACCACCGCGCCCTTCCGCACGATCGGCGCGTCTTCCGTCTCTTTCTTTCCCGATGTATTCGTCACAGTCACATTCGTCGTCCCCACGTAGGAGCTGTCCGCGCTCTCAACTCTCCAGGAAAATCCGGCAAAAGCCGTAATCTGGAAAGCCGCCGCGAAGACGCATGCGAAAATAGCTGTCTTGATTGATTTTTTCATAGTGATTCACCTCTATACGATCCTTTTGTTTCCATTTTGTACTGACTTCTTTTTAAGCAGCACAGCTTCTGACCTCCATGGGTTCTTTTCCTTTCGAACACATTTTTCCTTTTTACGCATACATCTCATTATATCCTATCTTGTCCCGAAATGCAACGAATCCTCTCTTACACTTCTCTTATGAAAAAGCGGCAAAACACTGGCAAAATACATGGACATCCACACCTTTCCACATTGATGTTAGAGCCCGGAGGAATCGACCACTCAGAGTCC